>DATBSK010000001.1:0-7363 GCA_036559825.1 Acidimicrobiia bacterium
AGCCGGGTGGCAGGTCGGGACCCTCGGCGGTGTCGAAGACGAACGTGATCTTGTCGTAGCAGACGGTCGGCTCCGCGACTGCGTCCGTGAGGTACATGAGGTTCTTGCCGGGGCGCCGGAAGCGCTTGCCGTTGGACGCGACGATGTGCTCGCATCCCGGGCCCGTCTCGCGCTGCTGCCGCGGTCGCTTCGCCGCGCCGCTCGCCGAGGAGTCGCCGCCGCTCCCCGAGCACGCAGCACCCGCCGCGAGCAGGAACGCGAGCGCGACGGCGACACCGGGTCGAGGTCGCATTCGGGCCAGCGTAGAGCGCGGTCGCGCGGCGACCACATCGCGCGCACGCTCGTGCTCGATTGCGGCGCCGTCGAGAGAGGGGAAGGATGGGCGCAATGCCGACGCTGGCCGAGCGGCTCGGGTACCCATCGGAGTCGAGGCTCGTCATCGTGAACTGTGACGACCTGGGCTCGTCGCGCTCGGCCAACGTCGGGGTCTACGACGCGCTCCGCGCCGGCGTTGCGACGAGCGCGACGCTCATGGTCCCCTGCCCGTGGGCGCGTGATGCCGCTGCGTCGTGGCGCGGCGAGGACGTCGGTGTGCACCTCACGCTCAATGCGGAGTGGGACACGTACCGGTGGGGTCCGATCACGCAGGCGCCGAGCCTCCTCGACGGTGACGGCGGGTTCCCACGGACCATCGAGGACACCTGGGATCACGCCGACCTCGAGGAGGTGCGGCGCGAGTGCCGCGCGCAGGTGGAGCGGGCCATCCTCTGGGGCTTCGACGTGAGCCACCTCGACAGCCACATGGGAACACTGCAGCTGCGGCCGGAGTTCTTCGACGTCTACCTCGAGCTCGCCGTGGACTTCGACCTGCCCCTCCGCATGGCATCGGCGCGGGGCGAGAAGATCGTCGGCTTCCCCTACCGGGCGCTCGCCGAGGCCGAGGGTGTCGTGTTCCCCGACCACTTCGTGCTGTACCAAGGCGTGGGTGCGCGCCGTCACGTGGAGCGCGCCCTCTTCGACCTGCGTCCGGGCGTCACGGAGCTCTACCTCCACCCCGCCGTCGACACCGACGAGCTGCGTGCGTCGCATCCCGACTGGGCCGGGCGCGTCGAAGATCATGCGTTCCTCTGCCACGACCGCTCGCTCCGCGACCTCATCGAGCGGGCGGGCGCGACCTTGATCGGCTACCGCGAGCTCCGCGAGCTCCAGCGCGCTACGGAGTGACCGCGGACGACCTTGCGGAGATCTGCGCGGCTGCACTGCCCGGTGAGCGGCTGAGTCCGGACGACCTCCAGACGTGCTGCCTCGACGGCGGCGCCGAGGTCGTCGGTGACGACGACGGAGCGATCGCGTTCGTCACGAAGGACTTCGGCGGAGTCCGGGTGGCCTGGGTGCTCCTCGTCGCGGTGCGTCCGAGCGCACAACGGCGAGGGCGCGGCCGCGCGCTGGTCCACGAGGTGATCCGGCGCTGCCGCGCCGACGGAGTCGTGGAGCTGCACACGGGGAACTGCGCACCGCGCTACGTGTGGCCGGGTGTGGACCTGTCGGCGACCGCGGCGCTGGCACTCTTCGAGTCGCTCGAGTTCGAGCCCTACGACCACGGGCTCAACATGATCCTGCCGACATCCTTCCGCGCCGAGCCACCGGACGGCATCACGGTCGAGCGTGAGTCGGGATCCGGCGCATGCGACCTCGCGCGGCGCGAGTTCCCCCACTGGGAGGACGAGATCGCGCGGGGGGTCGCCGCGGGCACGACGTTCGCGGCACGCGACGCCGCCGGCGAGACGGTTGCCTTCGGTGCGCACTCGGTGAACCGGCACACCTGGATCGGGCCCATGGCCACCGATCCCGCGCGCCGGCACGCCGGGACGGGTCACGCCGTCCTGGCCGCGCTGGCCGCCGACATCGAGGCGGTGGACGGCGCCGCGGCCGCCGAGATCGCGTGGGTCGCGCCCGTCCGCTTCTACGCCAAGGCCGGCGCGACGGCGCACCGGGCGTTCCGGATGCACCGACTGCGCCTCGGTGCTAGTCGTGCTCGGTGATGTTCCGGATCTGCTCCTGGAGCGCCTTGTACTCCGGCGACATGGTCAGCGGCAGCAGCTGCATGAGCTTGCCGGTGTTGCCCGCGACCTTCATCTTCCCCTGCATGAAGGCAGCATTGGCGTCGAGGGTTCCCTTCGCGATCGCGACCGAGTCCTCGTAGGTCGAGGTCATCGTGAAGTCCGGCTCCGCGATCTCGCCGAGCGAGCTCTCGAGCAGCTTGCCGTTCTCGAGCACCCAGTAGTACTTGATGTCACCCTCGGGCCCGCCCGTGACCACGTACTGCATCTTCGCCGACGCCCCGGGTCGCTCCGGCTGGTCCTTGGCGAGCTCGCGGCTCTGGTCGAGCCATTCCTGGGTCAGGTACTTCGCCACGTGTCCCCCTGTTGTTGCCGGTCGTGTTGTTGGCTGTCGTGTCGTTGGCTGTGTCGCGACTCTGGTTCAGACCATGTGGTTCAGACCATGTGGTTCAGGCCGGTCGCGCGGCCTGCGCCGTCTCCTCGGCGCGCAGGCCCGCGAAGAGGTCGTCCTCCGCATCTGGTG
Organism: Acidimicrobiia bacterium; assembly: GCA_036559825.1. Taxonomy (GTDB): domain Bacteria; phylum Actinomycetota; class Acidimicrobiia; order IMCC26256; family PALSA-555; genus DATBSK01. Next base: position 2,584 of record DATBSK010000001.1, read on the forward strand.
GTGGGACGGCACCGATCCTCGAGCGGGCCAGCGCGAACTCGTCCCACGGGAAGATCTCGCGGATCACGTCGTCGGGAAGCCGCATCCAGTGACCCTCCGGGTCGACCTGCGTGCGATGCGCGAGCAGCGCGGCGCGGCGCCGATCGAGCCAGTCGCCGACGTCGACGAACGTCGTGAAGCGGTCCTCGCGGTCGGGGAACCCGCGCTCGAACCATCGCGCGTACGGGCTCTCCTCTCCCCGCCTGACGAGCTCGTCGTGCATCGCCTGGACGCGCCGGCGCGAGAACCCCGTGTAGTACAGCTTCGACGGCGTCCACGGCTCCCCCGCGTTCGGGTACACGTCGGGATCCCCGGCCGCGTCCCACGCCGGCAGCGAGATCTCGTGGACCCGGATGTGGTCGGGGTGCGGGTAGAACGAACGGTCATCCGCGTAGGTCACGATCACCTGGGGTCGCTCGGCGCGGATGAACGCGGTGAGTCGGCCGACCGCCTCGTCGAGCGGCGCGTTGGCGAAGTTGTCGGGACGGTGGTTGACCTCGGTGTCGGGCATCCCGGAGTCGTGGTAGCCGAGCATGTGCACCGCGTCGTAGCCGATGGCCGCGGCGCTCTCGGCGAGCTCGCGCATGCGCACCGCCGCGATGTCGGCGCGCACCTCGGGTGTGTCCATCGCCGGGTTGAGGATGTCACCTGCCTCGCCGCCGGTGCAGCACACGAGCACCGCGCGGACACCCTCGTCCGCGTAGCGCGCGACCGTCGCGCTCCCCTTCGACGCCTCGTCGTCGGGATGCGCGTGCACGGTCATCACGCACAGCGGGTTGCCGGCGCGGTCGAGCGGGCGGGGGGAGGCCACCACCGGTGACGTTATCGGCCCGCGCGGTGGTCGATACAGTCCGGGCGGTGCGGCGCGCGACGACCTCCCCGGTCGCCGCCGCATGCTGTGTGGCCGCCGCGTGCGTGCTCGTCGCCGCGACCGCGGGTCCAGCCGGCGCAGGCACCTCGGCCCGGTCCGCGGACGCGCCCGGGGCCACTGCGCTCGTCTGGATGCCCTGTGGCGGCGGGTTCGAGTGCACGACGCTGCGCGTCCCCGTCGACTACGCGGACGGCGGCGGCGAGACGCTGCCGATGGCGGTGACGCGCCGTGTCGCGGACGATCCGGCCCGCAGGATCGGCTCCCTCGTCCTCAACTTCGGTGGTCCGGGCGACCCCGGCACGAGCACGCTCCGCAGCGCGGTCCGCACGATCCCGCCTGACATCCGGAGCCGGTTCGACCTCGTCTCGTTCGACCCTCGTGGGAGTGGCCGGTCACGGCCCGTCGACTGCATCGACGACGCCACGTTCGCGCGGGCATGGGCCGACGATCGGACCCCCGACACCGCCGCGGACCTGCCGCGCTTCTACGACGGGACCGCGTTCTCGGTCGACCTCGTCGGCGACTGCGTCTCGCGCTTCGGCACCTGGCTGGCGCACCTCGGGACGCGCAACGTCGCCCGCGATCTCGAGCAGCTCCGCGCCGCCCTCGGTGAGCCCAAGCTGACGTTCCTCGGCTACTCCTACGGCACGGTCATCGGCGCGGTGTACGCCCAGGCGTTCCCGGATCACGTGCGCGCGCTCGTGCTCGACTCCGCCGTCGACCTGTCGTCGAGCATGGCCGTCCAGCTGCGGGCGAACGCGGCGGGCTTCGAGCGCGCGCTGAAGGAGTTCGTCGACGACTGCCGTGCGCATGATGGGTGTGCCTTCCGGCCCGGCGTGGACCCGGGTCGGGCGCTCGACGACCTGCGTGTGCGGCTCGAGTCGGGGGCGCGGATCGACACGGCCGACGGCAGGACGGTCGGCAGCACCGAGCTCTACGTCGCGCTGCTCGCGGCGCTGTACTCGCCCGACGTCTGGCCGTTCCTCGCGGAATCGCTCCAGCAGGCCACCGCCGACGGCGACGCGACCGGCCTCGAGGTGCTCAGCGATTCGTACGCGGGACGGCGCGGCGACGGGACGTACTCGAACTACCAGGAGGTGCTCGGAGTCATCGTCTGCGACGACCAGCCGGAGCCGCTCGTCTCGTTCGAGTCGTTCCGGGCGTCGTACGCCTCGTTCGCACGCGACTACCCGTTCTTCGGCCCGCTGCTGGCAGGCTCCCCGCTCGGCTGCGACCCGCGGTTGCCACCGCCACGGGCCGACGAGGTCGTCGGCGACGTGCGCACGAACCGCGCGCCGCCGATCCTCGTCATCGGCACCACGCGCGACCCGGCCACGCCGTACCGCGGTGCCGTCGACCTGCGACGGCGCCTCGGCGGCTCGCGGCTCCTCACGGTCGACGACACCCGTCACGGCACCTACGCGACCGGCAACCTCTGCGTCGACCGCATCGTCGATCGGTACCTCGTCACGCGCCGTGTCCCGAGGGTCGGGGCGCGCTGCAGCGCGGCGTGAGCGGCCCTCGTGTGCTCAGGCGTCGCCGCGTCTGATGGTGCAGAGCTCGACGCGCCCGATGTCGCGCACGCGGCGTGACGGCGCGCGGCGGACCACGAACCGGCCGTCGTGCTCGAGCTCAGCACCCAGCTCCGAGGGCGCCAGGACGGTCCCGGGGCGTGCCAGCTCGGTGAGCCGCGAGGCGAGGTTGACCACCGGGCCGAAGTAGTCGCCTTCGCGTGCGACGAGACGACCCGAGGCGACGCCGGCGCGGGTCTCGGGCAGCAGCTCGTCACCGGTCGAGCGCTCGGTGAGCTGCACCGCGATCAGTGCAGCAGTCGGGACGGTGTCGGTGACGAACATCACCTCGTCACCGATCGTCTTCACGATCCGCCCGCCGGCGGCGGTCACGGTGTCGTGTGCGACGTCGACGAAGTGCTGGACGAGCGCAGCGAGCCCGTCGTCATCGAGCTCCTCGGCCAGCGCGGTGTACCCGACGAGGTCGGCGAAGCCCACCGCACCGTCGACCGTGCCGGGCGCGGACGGCTCGTTGCCCGCGAGCCTGCGCCACATGGCCGCCCGCAGCTGCAGCCGGTACACGTGCTCGATGAGCCGCGCGAGACCTTCGAAGTCCGCGTGGTCGGCCACGGTCTCCGCGAGCTGCTCGTCGGTGAGACCGGCGTCGTGGGCCGTCCGCCGTGCCCGCGCCACCTCGTCGACGATCGAGTCGGCCACCCGCGCCAACGACGAGCTCGCGACGCGCGCCTGCGACAGCGCTCGCTCCATCGACCAGTCGATGATCCAGGGATCGTCGAACCGCTTCATGAACGCCCGCAGCGTGCGCAGGTCGGAGTCGGTGAACGCAGTCACGTCGTCCGGGATGTCGGGGAAGCCGATCGCACGCCAGACGGCGCGCGCCGCGGCGAGGTCGGTCCCTGCCGCGACCGCGACCTGCTGCATCGTGTACGTGCGCGCCCCCGGGAGGATCGCACGATCGAGCGTCAGCAGCGAGACGTAGCGGCCGCGGACGGCGTTGTCGATCTCGCTGTCGGAGGCGCCGAGCTTGCGGAGCCGGCGCCTCAGCGAGCGCTTCATGGCCGGGCTACGCCGACCTCGGCACGTCCTTCCAGGGCAGGTCCCGCGAGTTGTCGGGCTCCTTCGGCAGTCCGAGCACGCGCTCGCCGAGGATGTTGCGCATCACGTTGGACGTGCCACCCTCGATCGTGTTCGCCTGTGCCCGCAGGAACCCGCGCACGATGTCGCGCCTGTCTTCGGCGACGTCGCTGAGGAAGCCGAGAGCACCGTCGTTCCCGAGCGGCTTGCCCTCCCATGCCAGGCCCCCGGCGCCCTCGAGGTCGATGGCGAGCTTCTGGAGGCGCTGGTTGTACTCCGCCTGCATCAGCTTCGTGATCGACCCCTCGGGGCCGGCCTCGCCACTGGTCTTGCGCTTGCCAGCGGCCCGCTGGTTGTTGAGCTTGATGAGCCGGCCCTCGATGTAGAGCTGCGCGAGCTGCTGGCGGTGGAGCCGATCGGTGGTCGGGTGGTGGCGCGCGATGAGCTTGTCGATCGCGCTCCCACCGACGGCGTCACCGGAGAGAGAGCCCGCACCGGACAGCGCCACGCGCTCGTTCATGAGCGTCGTGATCGCGACGCGCCATCCATCTCCCTCGGGGCCGACGCGCATCGAGTCGGGGATGCGCACCCCTTCCATGAACACCTCGTTGAACTCGGCGTCACCGGTGATCTGGACGAGCGGACGGACCTCGACGCCCGCTGCCTGCATGTCGAGCACGAAGTAGGTCAGACCTGAGTGCTTCGGCAGGTCCGGATTCGTCCGTGCGACGAGCATCCCCCAGCGCGCCATGTGCGCCAGCGTCGTCCACACCTTCTGCCCGTGGACGACCCACTCGTCACCGTCTCGCTCCGCCCGCGTCGAGAGACCCGCGACGTCGGAGCCCGCGCCCGGCTCGGAGAACAGCTGGCACCAGATCTCCTCGTTCGTGGCAAGGGGCCGCAGCAGGCGGTGCTTCTGCTCCTCGGTGCCCCACTGGATCACCGTCGGGCCGCCCATGCCGATCCCGATGATGTTGAACGGGCGGGCGACCTTGTAGTGGTTCAGCACGTCGTTCACGTGCTTGGCCTGCCCCGGGATGAGCGAGAGGCCGGCGCCGTACTCGGCGGGCCACGTCGGCGTCGCGTAGCCCGACTCACCGAACACCTTGCACCACGCGTCGTAGTCGAGCTCCGCGCGCAGGCGACCCCACGTCTCACGGTCGCCGGAGTCGATGGCGTCCATCCAGCCGGTGGGCAGGTGCTCGCGCAGCCACTCGGTGGTCTGCGCGCGCAGCTGCTCGGCGGTGAGCTCGGCGGTGTCGAC
>DATBSK010000002.1:0-11080 GCA_036559825.1 Acidimicrobiia bacterium
GAGCTTCAGCAGCTCGGCGCGGGCGTGCACGCGCGCGAGCGCGGTGGCGACCCATTCCTGGTCGATGACGCGCCGGCCGTCGGCGAGCCGCGTCTCACAGGCCCATCGCCGGACGTCGGCGATGTTGCGGAGGAGGCCCGACGCCGGACAGATCGCCACCCGCTCGTGGTTGAGCTGGTTGGTGATCAGCTTCCACCCCTGGTTCTCCGCGCCGACGAGGTTCTCCGCCGGCACCCGCAGGTCCTCGTAGAACGTCGCGCTGGTGAACTCACCTGCCATCGTCCGGAGCGGCACGTAGTGGAACCCCGGCGCGTCGGTCGGGACGATGATCACCGAGAGCCCCTTGTGCTTCGGCACGTCCGGATCGGTGCGGACTGCGAGCCACACGTAGTCGGCGTGCTCGATCGCGCTCGTGAACAGCTTCTGGCCGTTGATGACGTACTCGTCGCCGTCACGGACGGCCTTCGTCTGGAGCGAGGCGAGGTCGGTGCCCGCGCTCGGCTCCGTGTAGCCGATCGCGAAGTGCAGCTCGCCGCGCAGGATCTTCGGGAGGAGCGTGCGCTTCTGCTCCTCGGTGCCGAGCGCCATGAGGGTGGGCCCGACGCTGTTGAGCGTGAGCAACGGGATCGGGACGCCGGCCCAGTGCGACTCCTCGACGAAGATCATCTGGTCGATCGCGTCGCGGCCCTGGCCCCCGTACTCGGGCGGCCAGCCCAGACCGAGCCAGCCGTCGTGACCCATCCGGCGGATGAAGCGCGTGTACGGCGACTCGGTCCCGTCGTCGCGCTCGATCTCGTCGACGAGCGACGCGAAATAGGCCCGGAGCTCGGCTTGCAGCTCGACCTGCTCCACGGTGAGCGCGAGGTGCACCCCCGCATGGTGTCACGTGCCCGTGGTCGCATCCCCCCAGCCGGCCGGGATGACGACGTTCCAGCCGCGGCGTTCCAGCTGCGCGCGCGGCAGGCGGAGCTCGCCGGCGCGGCGACCGGCGTGCTCGGCGCGCACGACCCACGTCGCACCGCCGTCGAGCACGTCCTCCACGACGGCCGTCGAGCCCGGCTCGACCGCAGCGAGCCAGAGGACGGCGTGATCGTCGCCCGCGACACCGACCTCGAGCTGGCTCGCGCCACGGTTCTCGATCGTCACGCGATCGACCGTGTCGGGCTCCCCGACGAGCCCGAGCACGCCGACGAAGACCGCGGCGACGACCACGCCGAGCGCGATGCCGCCCATGATGCGGCGCAGGTCGCGCACCGCGAGCGGCTGGTGGGCGGTCAGGACTGGTGCCATGGGTGTGCTCCTCGTTGTTCCCGCCGCACCCGGTCGCGCAACACACCGAATCGGGGGAGGCGTGCGCGGGCCGGGCACGGCGGGGATCGTGACGTCGGGATGCGACAGCGGGTGTCACCGGCGGTGGTCGCCGGCTTCCGCCAGCGCGATCAGGACGACGCGAGCAGCGGAGGTGCGCGCGCCGGGACGATCCGGCGTGTGCGCGTCGGCGCGCGGCGGAGCCGCCGGCGTGCCATCGCGGCCGACAGGCCGCCGATGCACGCGACGCCGAGGCCGAGCACCGCGACGAGCGTGGGCACCCGGTGGTCGCGGCTCCCGCTCCGACGGTCGCTCGTCGACGCCTCGGTCGCGCGCTCCGGTCGCTCCGCGACGACCGCCTCGGGGTCGTCGGGCCCGGTGGCGTGCAGGGTGGTGTGACCGGCACCGAGCGGGATCGGCAACGACGTGGGTGGTGCGGGGCCCGGGCCGACGTGCAGCAGCGAGCCGGCGATCACGAGGAGCGCGGCGACGAGCACGGCGGCGAACGCGTGCCGGCGAGCCACGGCCAGAGGGTACCCGCCGTGGTTGACTCCCCGTTCATGCGGAAGCTTGCCGACTACGGATCCGACGACCATCCCGCGGGAGATCCGGAGCGCGCGCGGATCTCGTGGGCCGTCGCGATCCTCGACGACTGCGACGAGTGCGGTGACCTGCGGGTCGAGCTCACGGTCGAGGAAGAGGGCCGGCCCGGGACCGGGCTCGTCGGACACCTCGCGCCGGAGACGGCGCGGCGGCTCCGAGCGACGCTCGCGACTGCGCTCCGCGAGCTCGGCGAGGACACCGGACCGTGAGACGAGCGGGGCAGGCCCCCGCTCGTAGGCTTCCCGCGGCGCAGCGAACCGACGGAGCATGATGGCGAGGGATCAGAGGCTGGTGTGGGGCCGCGTCAGCCGGCGAATGCTGCTCGGCGCGATCTTCTCGTTCCTCGTCCTTGTGTTCGCGCCCATCTTCTTCTGGGCCGTCGAGCACGGCCGGAGTGCCGACGTGCACTCCATCGGCGATGCCTACGGATGGCTGTTCCGGACACTGTTCGAGAACACGTCGCCGTACAAGCTGAAGACGCAGTTCGGCTTCGCGTCGTACTGGATCGTCCGCGTCGCCGGCGTCAGCCTCGTCGCCTTCGCCACCGCGACGATCGCGTCGCGCTTCGTGGCCACCGTCATCAACCGAGGAGCCGGGATGGGCAAGTTCAAGGGCGCGAACCACCTGCTGATCTGCGGGTGGAGCCCCAAGGGCCGCGAGATCATCCGCGAGCTGCGCGCCAAGGAGGTGGAGGACCCTCGACCGGTCGTGATCCTCGCCGACGTCGCGAGCGATCCCGTGGACGAGAAGGGCGTGACCTTCATCCGGGGCAACCCGAGCAATGGAGCTGATCTCGCGCGCGCCGGCCTGGACCGTGTCAGCACGGTGATCGTCCTCGCCGACGACTCGAACGTCAGCAACGAACCCGATGACGTCGACGCACGATCCCTGCTCACGACGCTCGCGATCGAATCGATCCGTGCAGACGCCTACACGTGCGTCGAGGTCGTGAAGTCGGAGAACCGCCAGCACTTCGAGCGGACGCGCGCCGACGAGCTCGTCGTGAGCGCCGAGCTCACCGGCGCGCTGCTCGCGGCGTCGGCCCGCACGCACGGCATCACCGCGGTGATCGCCGACCTGCTCACGCACCCCCAGGGGGAGGAGCTGTACCGCGTGCCGGCGCCCCCCGACGTCGCGGGGACCACGGTCCGCCATGCGCTCGAGGTGCTGAAGGACGTCCACGAGTCGCTGCTGCTCGGCGTCTTCGGCGCCGACGGCCGCTGCATCGTGAACCCGCCCGGCGACACGCCGATCCCGCCCGGGGCCGAGCTGCTCGTCGTGCGGAGCCGCCCGACCGACCGCACCGACCTCGCGACCGCGACGCCGGCCTAGGGACCGGGCCGAGCGGCCGACCGTCGATCAGGTCAGCAGACCCACCACCTCCGTGACCGCGGCGTCGGCCCAGCCGCGGATCGTGTCCGGTTCGGTGCCGCCGAGCGGGTGCGGGAACACGACGATGCGAGCGTCGGGGAGCCCGAACCCCGCGGCGACGCGGCGCGTGAGGTCGACGAAGTGCGTGGTCGTGGCCACGACGGCAGGGATGCCCGCGCGCTCGAGCTGGATCGTGTCGTGGACGCTCCACGAGGTGCAGCTGCCGCAGTCGGCCGAGCCGGTGAGCACCACGTCGCAGCACTCGGTGAGCCGCTCGAAGACCTCGGGCGTGCACGGCGTCGCGGCGTTGCCGCCAGGCCCCTTCTCGGTGACGAGCGTCACGGCCGCGCCCGTCCGCGCGGCCAGCTGCTCCGCGACGCGGGTGAGGAGCACGTCCGCGTTCGGCTTGCCGTTGTCGAGCACGCCGATGCGAAGACCGGCGAGCGCGGGCCGCGCGGGCGTGCGCGCGACCGGCTCGGGGCCCACGTCACCGTCGGGCGCGTAGACCAACATGTCCGCTCCTGGCACGGACCAGCTCCCTCTCAGCCTTCGACGGGCAGCGTCACGGACGTCGTCATGCCCCAGCTCGGCACCACGCAGCTGTGCTTGCCGGGGCCGCCGGCGACGAGGACGCGCACGTTCTCCGACCGTCCGGTCATCGGCAGCATCTGGTCGTCGGGCACCGCCTCCATCCACGGCATCCAGGCCCGGCTGCCGAAGTGGCGCCGCAACAGCCCCGCCGGGAGCCGGGCGCGCTCGAAGAGGTACAGCGACACGTCGCGGCGGCTCCACCCCGCGGCTGCGATCGTCGCCGCGTGCTCGGGGCCGAGCAGCACGAAGTACTCACCTTGGGCGATGCACGCGTTGTTCTGCCCGAGCGTCGCCATCGCGCTCGCGCACTTGTCGAGGATCGGGCCCGGTGTGCTCGCCTCCATGTCGTGGACGTTGTGGGGGTTCTCGCCGCAGTGCACGGTGATGGCGGACGGCGCGTCGACACCGCGTGCTCGTGGGTACGCACCCCACGGGCTCGCGGCGGTGTTCTCCGCGATGCAGTACGCGTACTTGGAGGGCTGACCGTGCTGGGCCGCGTCCCCGTCGCCGGGACGCGCGCCGCCCACGTGGAGCAGCAGCAGGCGGACGGCCCTGCCCACGGTCGCGTTCGCGCGGTTGCCCGGCCCGAACGCGCCGATGCCCGCATTGAACCCTCCTTCGGCGACCGCGTCGCCGTGCACGATGAGCAGCGGCGCGACCGGGTGTGTCGTCGCGTTGACGCCCCGCAGGTTGAGCTCGGGGCGTGCGAGCGCTCGCGCCGCGGTGACGAGGACGGGCATCACCTCGGGCGCGCACCCCGCGAGCACGGCGTTGATCGCGACGAGTCGCCGAGTGACGCGGCCGAACCGGGGCGGGAGGATCCCGAGGACCTCGTCGGGGTCGCCGGTCGTGTGGGCGAGCATCGCGTCGACGCGCCGGGGCGTCGGCGCCACCAGCGGCAGCCCGTCGCCCCACCCGTGCGCCGCGTAGGCGTCGGTGAACGCCGCCACGTCGTCGCTGCCGATCTCGAGGAGGTCGGGCTCGGGTGCCCGCGAGCCCACACCCCGCCCGAACTCCTGGAGCAGGACGTCCGCGCCCGCCCCGGTCGGTGGGGCCGTCTGGCCGCTAGGTGTCGACATATCGAGAACTTCACTCTAATATTCGAGCAGATGCCGGGTCAACGGTCGAACCCCACCGAGCGGGTCGTGCGGGTCCTCGAGACGCTCCGCGCCCGCGGCGGCGAGGGGCTGCGGTTCGCCGACCTCGCCCGCGACGCCGGCCTCAGCCAGGCGACGGGTCACGCGATCCTCCTCACGCTCGCCGACGCCGGGTACGTCGTGCGCGAGGCCGACCGCCGGACCTACACCCTGGGCCCGGCTCTCGTCGCGCTGGGTGCGGCCGCGAGCGCATCGTTCCCCGAGATCCGCGCCGCGCGCGGCGAGCTGGCGCTCCTCGCGGCTGAGACCGCGCTCCCGGTGTCCGCGGCGCGCGTCGTCGACGACGCCATCACCGTCGTCGACGTCGTCGGCCGCGACCGCGACGCGCTCCCGATCCGCGAGGGGACCCGGGTGCCGTTCGCGCCGCCGTTCGGCGCGATCCACGTCGCCTGGGAGCCATCGCCGGTCGTCGACGCATGGATCGCCCGAGCGCCCAGTGCCACGCTCACGCCCGAGCGGCTGCGCGCGGTCGTCGACGACCACCGGCGCACGCACGTGGCCGTCGCGCCGTACACGCAGTCGTCGGCTCGGTTGCGCGAGGCGCTCGGCGAGCTCGCGGTCGACGCGCTCGCGCGCGACGTCCGCGACCGGACCTTGGAGCTCCTCGCTGCCATCGACGAGCTCGACTACACGAGCGACGTCTTGGCCGCCGCCGATCACGTGCCGGTCAACACGTTGACGGCACCGGTCTTCGACCGCGAAGGTCGCGTCGCGTTCGCCGTCGCGCTCCACCTCGCCGAGCCGGAGCTCGCGGTGACGCGCGTCGAGGAGCTGACCGCGGCGCTCCGGAGCGCGACCGAGCGCATGACACACACGATCGGGGGACACCTCCCCGACCGCACACCGACCACTGCGGCGGCGCCGGCGCGCACCGCCGCCCTCATCGGGGAGAGCCCATGACCACGACGGAGACGGGACGGACGATCACGATCCGTCGGCCGACGGCACCACCACCCGAGCCCGAGGTCGCGCCGACCTTCAAGCTCGGCGGACCTGTCCGCGGGCGTCGGATCGGCCTGCGGACCGACGGTGCGTGGCGCTCGTGGACGCTGATCGCCGGCGAGTGGGAGAAGCGCCTGCGTGACGAGGGCGCGGACATCCGCGCCGTCGAGACCGGCGCACAGGTCGGCGATCCCGGCCAAGCGGATCGCCGCACCATCGAGGCGTGGTCGGACGAGGTCGACGGAGGCATCGTCGGGCTCGGGACGTGCGGGTCGTGCACGTCGTTCAGCGTGCAGGACGCCGTCGTCCTCGAGGCGCACGGGAAGCCCTCGGTGGTCGTGGTGACCTCCGAGTTCGAGACGCACGCGCGCAACATGGCGTCGTTCCTCGGGCACGGCGACCTCCAGGTGCTCGTGCTGCCGTACCCGCTCGAGGCGCGTCCCGACGACGAGCTGCGTCAGATCGCGGCCGAGTACTACCCGAACGCCCTCGCGCTGCTCGGAGCAGGCGAATGACCGCGGTGCTCACCGCGGAGCAGGTCGAGGTCGACGCCGACCCGGTCGCGTTCTACGAGCTCTCGCTCGCCGAGCGCTGGGGCGATGGCGCGCCGCTGCTGCCGCCGACCGACGATCGCGTGCTGGCGCTCCTGGACGCGACCCCGTACCCGTCCGACCACGTGCTCGGCGCGCTGCCGCCGCAGTACGGCGTCGCGACCGTCGAGCTCGTCGCGGTGAACGCCGCCATGACCGGCTGCGCGCCGGCGGCGTTCCCTCTCGTGCTCGCGGCGCTCGAGGCGATGCTCGTGCCCGAGTGGAACGCGTTCGGGCTCACGACGACCACATCGAGCGTCTTCGCGATGTCGCTCGTGAACGGCCCTGGACGCGACGCGGCAGGCATCGACTACCGAGCCGGCTGCATGGGCGGTGCCGCCGGCCGCGGATCGATGACCGTCGGGCGCTCCGTCGCGCTGTGCCTGCGCAACATCGGCGGTCAGCGCGCCGGTGAGACGTCGCGGACGGTGTTTGGACAGCCGGCGCGCTTCGGGCTGTGCTTCGGGGAGTGGGAGGAGCGTTCACCGTGGCCGTCGCTCGCGACCCGGCGCGGCTGCTCGGCCGACGACGACGTCGTGACCGTGCACGGCGGCAAGGGAACGTTCCCCCTCGCCGACATCCACAACGACGACCCCCGCGACCTCCTCTACCTGATCGCCAAGTCGATCGCGTTCCCGCTCAGCAACATGTTCCTCTCCGGGAACGCGGGCAACGGCGAGGTGGTCGTCGCGATGAACCCGATGTGGGCCGAGCGCTTCGGGACGGCCTTCCCCGACGTCGAGGACTGCCAGCAGTACCTCTGGGAGCACGCCTGGCAGCCACTCGACCTCTGGCCCGAGGGGAACCAGCAGATCCTGCGCGAGAAGCAGCGCGTCGGGGCCGGCGACCGGGTGCACCTCGTCGCGTCGCCCGCGCAGATCGTGCCCTTCGTCTGCGGGGGCCTCGGCAGCCTCCACGCGGTCGCGCTCCCGAGCTTCGGGGAGAGCCAGATGCAGAGCGCCCGAGCGCTGCGCCCGTGATGACGGAGCGAGTGGCCGCGGGCCGGGTATCCCGGCCCGCAACGAGCGACCCATGGTGGGCGGAGCGAGTGGCCGCGGGCCGGGTATCCCGGCCCGCAACGAGCGACCCATGGTGATGGACACCCAGGCGGTCGCCGAGACCGTCGACGAGATGGCCTCCCTGCTGCGCAGCGACGGCGCGGATCTCCGGCTCGTGAGCGCGGACCCGAGGACGGACCGCATCGAGATCTCGCTCGTGCTCGACGGCGCCGAGTGCGAGGACTGCGTGCTCCCGGCGGAGCTGCTGCGGCAGATGATCAGCGACGCGCTGGCGCGGCGGGTGTCCGGGGAGTTCGAGCTCGTCCTGCACGACCCCCGGTCCTGACACCCGTCATCCGGCCCCCGCGGGCGCTCCGTAGTCCGGACGGCCGAGGGGAGGCGACATGACCGACGTCGAGACCGACAGGCCCCGCACGCACGGCACCTCGCGGCGCGGCGAGCGACTGGCGGCCGTGCTCCCCGGCGTCGTGCTCGCGGTCGCGCTCGTCGTGTTCGCGATCACGCGCTTCGGGGAGCTCGAGGCGACGGTCAAGAGCGGTCGCGCGCTCCTCGTGATCGCCGGGATCGTCGTGAGCTGGCTCGTGCTCGCGCGCGTCCTGCTCCCGCGTCTCGTGAAGTCCGTGTGGATCCGCTCGGGGATCCTGACCGTGCTCGCCGCCGCCATCATCGCGGTCGTGCTCGTCCCGTACTACCGCGACACCGAGGTCGTCGAGGCGTTCCCGCGCGTCGAGGCGCCCGCGTCCGAGCGTCCCGACGCGTCAGGGACCGGCGAGCCCGCGCCGCGCGCGGACGCGCAGCCGATCAAGCGGTCGAGTGGCGAGCTGCAGGGCATCGACCACGACGCCAGCGGCGTCGCGGCGATCTACGAGCAGCCCGACGGATCGCTCGTCGTCGGGCTCGAGGGGATCGACGTCGAGTCGGGCCCCGACTACCAGGTCTACGTGGTGCCGGGGATCGATCGTGAGTCACCCGGAGACGGGGCGCACCTCGGTGCGCTGCGAGGCAACCAGGGGACCCAGTACTACGAGATTCCGACCGGCACGGACGCGGGCTCCGACTGGACGGTCCTGATCTGGTGCCGCGCGTTCGGTGTCCCGGTCGCGAACGCGACCCAGGCCCGCGCCTGAGTCAGTCGAGCGCATCGAGACAGGCGCGGAGCGCCTTCGTCACCGGGTTGCGCTCACGCGCGGCCGGGTCGGGCGCCATCCGCACCTGGATGCACGCGGTGCGGAACCCCGACCACGCCTCGAACCAGGCGACGTGGCGGAGCGGACGTCCGAGGCGGTGGCCGTAGGCGTCGACGAGCTCGTGCGGCTCGGGGAAGCCGGGGAGCTGGTCCGCGAACTGGCGCGCCGTGCGCTCGAGGAACAGGTACCAGCCGAGGTCGAGCTCGGGTGGGCCGAGCACGGCCATCTCCCAGTCGAGGACCGCGACCGGGCGCAGCGAGTCGTCGACGACGAGGTTGCCGAGACGCGCGTCGCCCCACACGAGCCCCCGCGCCACGTCCTCGGCCGGCGGACGTGACGCGACGAGCCGAGCGTGCGCGTCTTCGAGCGACGCGAGGTGGTCACCGCCGGCGGCCCACTCGAGGTACGCGCGCCACCAGCCGAGCTCCTGGTCGAGCGGCGCGGGGCCGTGCTCCGGCCGGTCGAGCACCTCGAACGCGCGGTCGCCGGCGAGATCGACCTCGTGGATGCGCGCCAGCACGTCGAGCGCGCCGCCGAGGAGCGTCGACTGCTCGGCAGGAGCCAGATCCTTCACCCATCCGTCGAAGAGGTGACCGTCGGGCGGGATGCGCCCGTCGACGTGCTCCATCACGTAGAAGGGTCGCCCGAGCGGCGCGGGATCGGGCTCCCACCAGAGCACGCGCGGCACCGGGACAGCCGAGCCGGCTCCGAGCGCGCCGAGGACCGCGACCTGGCCCGCGAGGTCGTACCGAGGGAACAGTGGTCGTCCCGACGGTGTCAGTCGCACCACGATGCGGCGCGTGCCGTCGCCCCAGTCCGCGTCGGTGAGGATCGTGTCGTTCGACATCCCCGATCCGGGGCGCCGGAGCGCTCCCACGCGCACCGCGTCGCCGAGGTGCTCGGTGAGCCAGCCGGCGAGACGCGCGCCCAGCTCCGCGTCGTCAGGCAGGCGGGGCCTCGCGCTGCTGGGCCGCGAAGATCGGTCGGTACGGGCCCGACGGCGGCATGAGGCACGGCCGCGGATCGTGCCGTGACCAACGGGCGGGCCGGCCGCGCACGAGCTCCTCGCCGTGGGGCGACTGCCGCACGAGGTCCGTGTACGCGAACGCGTCGGCCGCGGCATAGGTCTGCAGCAGGAGCGGGCGCGCCCGATCCGATCGGTTGGGCGCCGATCCGTGGATCGTGCGGCAGCTGTGCACCGTGATCGTCCCGGCCGGGCCCACGGGGTACTCGGCGTCGTGCACGCGCGCCTGCTCCAGGTCCTCGTCGCGCAGCGCCCCGGTCCAGACGCCGTCGTCGGCGTAGAGATCGAAGAGCGGTCCGTCGTGGCTGCCGCTCACGAAGCCGACCTCACCCATGCCCGGCTCGACGTCCTCGAGGAACACCCCGATGGTGAGCAGGTCGTAGTTGGTGTGCGGCCAGAACTGGATGTCCTGGTGCCACTTCACCTCCTCGCCGCCGCGCGGTGCCTTGAAGTTCAGCTTCGAGTGGTGGAACTTCACGTCGGGTCCGAGCAGGTCGACCGCGACGTCCGTGATGACCGAGCTCGACGCGAACTCCCAGTACGTGGCGTGGAGATCGGTCGGTGAGCTCAGGCGCCGGAGGCGAGGCTCCTGCGCGGAGTGACCGTCGTCGAGGTCGTAGAGCACGTTCGACTCCGTGAGCTCGCGGCTGGCCTCGACGAACTCCGCGGTGACGGCGCGCAGGCGATCGAGCCAGGTGGCGTCGACGAGAGCGGGGACGGAGATCCAACCCTTGTTCGCGAACGCGTCGCGCTGCGCGTCGTCGAGCACGACGGCGGGCGCCGAGCCGCGAGCCTCGGTCACGCTCATGGCCCGAGCATACGGCGACGCGACGTCGCTCGCGACTGCGCACGGCGCGCTGACCAGCGACGACGCGCCTCGGCACGGTCGAGCATGTGACAGCTCGCGTTGTCACACCCGCCTGTCATGTTGGTGGCATGTTCAGGTTGGAGGAGATCGCCGAGGAGCTGCGCGACGCGGTCGCCGAGCTCGATCCCGCGGTGTACGACGGGCGTGACGCGGCGCAGCTCACGAAGGTCGCGGCCGAGGTCGAGCGGCTCGGCGCGACCGCGCGGCTGTTGTTCGGGCGGCGCACGGTTGAGACCCGCGGCTGGGTCGCCGGATCCTCGGCCGCGAGCTCGGAGCAGTGGTTCGCCCAGGTGTCGGGCTGCTCGGAGCCCCAGGCGCGTGAAGCGCTGGCGACCGCGGATCGGGTGGCCGAGCTGCCGGCCACGGAGGCGAAGCTACGCGACGGGTCGCTGTCGGTGGCCCAAGCCGCGCTGGTGAGCC
>DATBSK010000003.1:0-8142 GCA_036559825.1 Acidimicrobiia bacterium
GCGCCCACGGCCGCTCCTTGGGCAACCCGAGAACCCGCTCGCCGATGATGTTGCGCTGGATCTGGGACGTGCCGGCCGCGATCGGCAGCGAGAGCGTCCGGAGGCGCTCCTCCACCAGCTCGTCGGCCACGTCGAACGCGCCGCGATCGAGCACGCGCATCGAGAGCTCGCCCAGCCGGTCACGCGCCTCCGAGTAGCCGAGCTTCAGCATCATCGCGCCCGGTCCGGGCGCACCGTCCCGGGCTGCCTGCGACACGTTGCGCTTCGTGAGCGCCCAGAGGGCGTCGAGCTCGGCGATCACGTGCGCGAGGTCGCGCCGGTCGCCGGGATCGTGGACCGACGGCCCGAGGTCCTCGGCGATGCGGAGGGCGTCGACCATCTCGCTGACGAACGCGGTGCCGCGCTCGAAGGAGAGGGTGACGTTCGTGACCCGCCAGCCGTCGTTCTCGGCACCCACGCGCTGCGTCACCGGCACCCGGACCTCGTCGAGGAACACCTCACAGAACTCCGACGACCCGAGGAGCGTCTCGATCGGTCGGACCTCGATGCCCGGCAGCTCCATCGGGAGGATGAGCCAGCTGATGCCCTGGTGCTTCGGTGCGTTCGAGTCGGTGCGCACGAGGAGCTCGCCGAACTCGCCGACGTGGCCGAAGGAGCACCAGATCTTGCGCCCGGTCACGACGTAGTCGTCGCCGTCGCGCACGGCACGGGTCGTGAGACCCGCGAGGTCGGAGCCCGCGTCGGGCTCGGAGAAGCACTGGCACCAGACCTGCTCGCCCCGAAGGATCTTCGGGAGGTGAGCTTCCTTCTGCTCGTCACTGCCCTCGGCGATGAGTGTCGGTCCGGCGTGCAGCGTGCCGACGAAGTTGACGCCGACGTACGGCGCCCGCGCCCGCGTCGTCTCCTCGAGGAACACGAGCTGCTCGCCGGGCGGCGCGTCCCGGCCGCCGTACGCCGCGGGCCAGCTGACCCCGGCGTACCCCGCGTCGTACAGGCGTCGTTGCCAGTCGGTGTCGAACCGCACCCGGGCCGGCCAGTCGCCGCGCGCGGGTGGTGCAGGGAGCTCGGGCAGCGTTCGCGCGAGCCACGAACGCAGCTCGGCTCGGAACGCCGCCTCGGCATCGGAGTCGCGCAGGTCCATCTCTACGGTCGCGCTCGCTCGGCCGCAGGGAACCTGCGGCCGCCCTGCGAGACGCTCGACTGCTCCATGAGGCCGGCGAGCCTACCGGTGGCCCTCTCGGTGACCTCATCCGACGTCGCCGCGTGCGCCGTACCCTCGGCGAACAAGACGTGGAGAAGGAGGTCGGGATGGAGACGAGCGCGACGACGATGCGACCGGGACTCGTCCCGATGCCCCTCGTGCTGCGGGTGAACGCGGTGCTGAGCCTCGTGTTCGGGGTCGTCCTGCTCGCGGCGACGTGGGAGGGGCTCTACGACGCGCTCGAGATCCCGCAGCCTCGGCCGTGGGTGTACGCGCAGCTGCTCGGCGCGGTGCTGCTCGGCCTGGCGTGGATCGCCTGGTGGGCGGCGAAGGATCCCGTGCAGACGCGCCTCGCGGCGCAGGGGTGCGCGATCCTCGATGTGATCGGCTTCGTGATCATCGCCGTCTGGGTGTTCTCCGACGACGTCGGCATCCCGTCGAGCGGCTCCCTCGGCTCGTGGATCTTCGACATCACCGCGGTCGTGCTGCTGGTGCTCGGGATCATGGAGGCGCGGGCGTTCCGCAAGCCCTGACGGCCCGCGCCGTCCTCAGCAGCGGGTCCCGCTGGGCGGAACCGTCAGGCCGACGAGGTAGCGCGTCACGACGCGGTCGACGCAGTCGTTGCCGGCCGCGAACGCGGTGTGACGCGCGCCGCGGACGGTGACGAGCGTGGCCGACCCGAGCTCGCGCACGAGGCTGCGAGCCCACGCGAGCGGCGTCGCGGGGTCGTTGCGCGTCCCCAGCACGAGGATCGGCGCCGAGGTCGGCGCCGTCAACGTGCGTGGTGCCGCCCCGGGGACCGGCCAGAGCGCGCACGCGAGTGAGTTGTTGACGATCGACCGGCCGAGGCGCGGCGCCGCCTTCTCGGCGTCGGACTCGATCACGCGCATCCCCGCCAGGTCGCCGACCGCGGGCCCGTCGACGCACCCGATCGCGAGGAAGGAGTCCTGGAGGTCGCTGTACCGGCCGTCCTCCCCGCGTCCGGTGTAGCTGTCGGCGTAGAAGATCAGGTCGCGTCCGTCGCGGTGCTCGGCGGACGCGAGCGCGTGCGCGAGCGTCGGCCACGAGTCCGCGCCGTCGTACAGGAGCTGCGCGACGCCGATGTCGAAGAGCGTGCCGTTCAGGCGCCGCTGGTGCCCGGCCGGGACGGCACCGTCGACGCGGGCGCGCAGTGTGTCGTAGGCCTTGCCCGGATCACCGCCGCCGTGGAACGCGCAACGGTCCCGGCGGGCGCACCACCGGAAGAAGAGCTCCAGCGACCGCTCGAAGCCGACGGCCTGCTCGATCTGCGCCGTCTCACCGTCGAGCGCCGGGTCGATGGCGCCGTCGAGCGCGAGCGCGCGCACGTGATCCGGGAACTGCGAGGCGTAGAGAGCGCCGAGATAGGTGCCGTACGAGTACCCGAGGTAGGTCAGCCGATCCTCCCCGAGCGCGCCTCGGATGCGATCCATGTCGCGCGCCGTACGCTCGCTCGAGACGTACGGCAGGACGTCACCGGACCGTGCGACGCACGACGCGACATACGCGCGCGTGCCGTCTTCGAGTGCGGCGCGCTCGGCGTCGGTGTCGGGGTCCCAGTCGAGCGCGTACAAGGGGTCCAGTCGATCGTCGCAGTGGACGCCCGAGCTGCGGCCCGAGCCGCGTGGGTCCCAGCCGACGATGTCGAACCGGTCCTGGATCTCGCCCGGCAGCGAGCCGGCGAGCTGGGTGGCGAACGTGGCGCCGGGGGCACCGGGTCCGCCCGGGTTCACCAGCAGCGATCCGATGCGGTGCTCGGGATCACGTGCGCGCACGCGGCTGAGCGCGAGCTCGATCGTGCGCGTGTCGGCGGGGTTGGAGTCGTCGAGCGGCACGGTGAGCCGCGCGCACTGAGCGGTGCGGCTCCCCCCGCACGCGTGCCATCGGAGCGGCTCGACCTCGGGCTGTGCGTCCGCGGCGACCGACCCGGTCGTCGCCGACGCGATCGCGACGGCGATCAAGACCACGATCAGGAGCGTGCAGCCGAGGGGACGCGGCATCGAGCGAGCGTAGGTGGGCGCGAACCACATGATGCGTCGCTCACCGTCACTGGGAGGGTCGAGGGACGCATCTCGACGAGAACGTGCCGCTCGCGGCACATTCGCGGCAGCATACGGTCGTGCCCCGATTGGACGGCAGGGTCGCGCTCATCACCGGCGCGGGAAACGGCATGGGACGCGCGGCTGCGACCCTGTTCGCTCGCGAGGGAGCACGGGTCGTCGTCGCGGATGCAGTGCGGGACGCGGGACGTGCGACGGTCGAGGCCGTGGGCGCCGCCGGCGGCGATGCCGCGTTCGTGGCGGTCGACGTCGCCGACGAGCACGCCGTCGCGGAGATGATCCGCTTCACGGTCGAGCACTTCGGCGCTCTTCACGTGCTCTACAACAACGCCGGGATCTTCCCGGCGGACGACGGAGGCGTCACCGAGACCGAGGTCTCGACCTGGGATCGGGTCATGGACGTCAACCTGAAGGGCGTGTGGCTCGGCTGCAAGCACGGTGTGCCCGCGATGATCGACTCCGGAGGTGGCGCGATCGTCAACACGGCCTCCTTCGTCGCGCTGATGGGAGCCGCGACCCCGCAGATCGCGTACACGGCCAGCAAGGGCGGCGTCGTCGCATTGACACGCGAGATCGCAGTCGAACACGCGCTGCACGGGATCCGCGCGAACGTGCTGTGTCCCGGCCCCATCGACACACCGATGCTCGGCAAGCTGATGCGTGACCCCGAATGGGCCCGGAGACGACTCGTCCACATCCCGATGGGACGGCCGGGGCGGGCCGAGGAGCTCGCCAAGGCCGCGCTGTTCCTCGCCAGCGACGACTCCTCCTACATGACCGGCGCCACCCTCGTGGTCGACGGTGGCATCACGGCGGCGTACGTGACGCCGGAGTGACCGTCAGCCGCGCACGACCACGACCGGGCACGCCGCGTGGTGCACGACCGTGCTGCTCACCGAGCCCACGACGAACGAGGCCAGACGGCCGTGCGCGCGCGTGCCCACCACCACCAACGCCGCGTCCTCGCTCGCCTCGACGAGCAGCTCACCCGGCGATCCCTCGAGCAACCTCGGCTCGACCGACACGCCGTCGGCCGCGACGCGGGCGAGCGCCTCGTCGAGCACACGCTTGCCCTCGCGCTCCATGTCCGTCTGCGGCTCGTCGATCGGGACGCGGGGCAGCTCGTACGGGATCGACACGACGTGGAGCACGACGACGCCGGCGCCTCGAAGCGCGGCCTCGTCGCACGCCCATCGAAGCGCGGCGTCCGACGCGGGTGAGCCGTCGACCCCGACCACGATCTGCTGCGACTCCGGCATCGATGCAGTGTCGCGCACGGCGTAGATTGCGACGACCACTCGACCGGAGGGGATCGCGATGAGCGCCGTGCGCGGGATGCTCGACCCGACCGAGCTCGAGCGGCGGATCGCGGACGACACGATCGACACCGTGCTCGTGGTGTTCCCGGACTACCAGGGTCGCCTCGTGGGCAAGCGGGTCACGGGCCACTTCTTCCGCGACCACGTCCTCGTCGACGGCATCGAGGCGTGCACCTACCTCCTCGCGGTCGACGTCGACATGACGGTGCTGCCCGGCTTCGAGTTCGCGAGCTGGGACCAGGGCTACGGCGACTTCGTGTGCCGGCCCGACCTCTCCACCCTCCGCGTGGTGCCATGGCTCGAGAAGACCGCCCTCGTCATGTGCGATCTGTTCGACGAGCGGGCCGGCACCCCGATCGAGGTCGCACCCCGGCAGATCCTCCGCTGCCAGATCGAACGCGCGGCCGCGCTCGGCTACATGGTGAAGTGCGGCTCGGAGCTGGAGTTCTTCCTCTTCCGTGACTCCTACGAGGAGGCGCAGGCGAAGGGCTACGACGGGCTCCAGTACCACGGCCCGTTCATCGAGGACTACCACATCCTCCAGACGACCCGCGACGAGTACGTCGTGGGCGCGATCCGGCGCGGCATCGACGCCGCCGGGATCCCGGTCGAGTTCTCGAAGGGCGAGGCAGGCCGGGGCCAGCACGAGATCAACCTCGCGTACGCCGACGCGCTCACGATGGCCGACCGTCACGCGATCTACAAGAACGCCGCCAAGGAGATCGCGGGCCAGCTCGGGCGTTCGATCACGTTCATGGCCAAGTACGACATGGCCGAGTGCGGGTCGTCGTGCCACATCCACTCGAGCGTGTGGAGCGCCGACGGGAACGACGCGCTCATGTACGACGACGGCGATCCGGAACACATGTCGGCCGTGTTCCGCGGCTGGCTCGGCGGGCTCCTCGCGCACACCGCCGAGCTGTCGTACCTGTTCGCGCCCACGGTGAACTCCTACAAGCGCTACCAGCTCGAGAGCTGGGCACCGACCGCGCTCGCGTGGGGACGCGACAACCGCACGTGCGGCTTCCGGCTCGTCGGCCACAGCGGACCCTCGTACCGTGTCGAGTCGCGTGTCCCCGGCGCGGACTGCAACCCGTACCTCGCCTTCGCCGCGACCATCGCCGCGGGGCTGGCGGGGATCGCCGAGGGCGCCGAACCCGGATCCGCATACGTCGGGAACGCGTACGCCGCGACCGACGTCCCCCGCGTGCCGCACTCCATCGTCGAAGCGATCACCGCGCTCGAGACGAGCGCCGTCGCCAAGGACGCGTTCGGCGAGCAGGTCCACGACCACCTGCTGAACATGGCGCGCCAGGAGTGGGCCGCGTTCGGCTCGGTCGTCACCGACTGGGAGCGCCGGCGCTGCTTCGAGCAGTTCTAGAGGGAGACCGGCGCGCTCCGTGCGACCACTGATCGCCGTCCCGTCGTACCCACGTCTCGCCGAAGGACGCGTCAAGGGCTGGCACACCGACGGCGTCGGCGTTCCCGTCCGTTACATCGAGTCGCTGCGGCGAGCCGGCGGGCTCGAGGCGATCGTGATGACCGAGTCGCTCGACACACATGCCGTCGACGACGTGCTCGCGCGGGTCGACGGGCTCCTCCTGCTCGGTGGAGGTGATCTCGCGCCCTCGACGTACGGGGAGGAGGCGCACACGAGGGCGTACGGCGTGAGCGACGCTCGCGACGAAGCCGAGCTCGCGCTGACGCGCGCGGCGATCGACCGCGGCCTGCCCGTGCTCGCGATCTGCCGCGGCCACCAGGTGCTCAACGTCGCGCTCGGCGGCTCGCTCGACCAGCACATCCCCGACCGCCCGGGCGTGTCGGAGCACGGGCAGCCCGGCGCCGCCGGCGGCGCGCTCGAGCACGACGTCCGGGTCGGGACGGCACACGGCTCGCCACCGCGCTCGGCACCACCCGCGCACGCGCGTCGTGCCATCACCATCAAGCCGTCGACGCGCCCGGCACCGGCTTGCGGGTCGTCGGGCGTGCGGACGACGGCGTGATCGAGGCGACGGAGCCCGACGACCCGGGAGGACCCTGGATCATCAGCATCCAGTGGCATCCCGAGGACACGGCCGACACGGACGCCGGCCAGCAAGGGCTCTTCGACGCGCTCGTGCGCGAAGCCGCCCGACCGCGCTAGGGCCGGACCACGCCGTGGATCGGACGGGGGTCGTCGCGTTCGCCGGCCATCGTCTCGAGCAGCGTCCCGACGTCGTCGAGCCCGACGACGGCGCGGGGCAGGTCCGAGAACGGGTGCCGGCCTGACGCAACGAGCGCGAGCGCCGCCTCGTAGGCCTCGACGTCGACACCCAGGGCTCCGAGGACGCGCAGCTCCTTCAGGACGATCGCGTCGGGGCGGAAGTCCGGGAGGTCGCCCGAGCCGCGCATCCCGGCCAGGACGACGGTGCCTCCCGGGCGCGCCAGCGCGACGGCCTGCGCGAGCGCCGCAGGCGCGTTGGCCGTGACGTCGACGACCACGTCCGCCAGCCCACCCGTGGCGGCGCGCAGCTCGCGGACCGCGTCCGCGATCTCCACGTCGACGGTGAGGTCGGCACCGAACGCCCGGGCCGCCTCGAGGCGCGGCGCATCCTGCGAGCCCCGCCCCGTCACCAGCACGAACCCTGCCTGTGCGTCTCGCACGGCCGCGACCGTCGACAGGCCGCGGATGCCGGGCCCCAGCACCGCGACGACGTCGCCGGCGCGCGTCCCCGGGACCGTGACGCCCCAGCGAATCCCGGCGCCGACTGGGTTGAAGAGCGTCGCCATGACCGGGTCGAGGGACGCCGGCACCGGGACGAGCATCGTGTCGGGCGCGAGGTACTCGAGCTCCGCGTACCCGCCCCACAGCCCCGGGGGCCGATCGACGGGGACGAACCCGTACATGTCGCGCAACCCGTGCTGCTCGCAGCGCCGGTACTCGCCCGCACGGCAGGCCGCACATGCACGGCACGACTGGAACACCTCGACGGCCACGCGGTCACCGGCGGCCACTCCCCAACGGCGGGCCGCGCCCGGCCCGACGTCCTCGAGCACACCGACCACCTCGTGGCCGGGCACGAACGCGAAGCCTCCGAACAGCAGGCCGGTGTACTGCTCGTGGTCGGTGCCGCAGAGGCCGCACGCCTCGACGCGCAGCAGCGCGTCGTCGTCGCCGATCTCCGGCCGCGGGAGCTGCCGCACCGACAGCCGGCGGGGTGCCTCCAGCACCGACGCCCGCACCGTCATCGCCTATCCCAAGCCGGCGCGCAGCTCGTGCTTGAGGATCTTCCCCGCAGGGTTGCGCGGCAGGGTGTCGACGAGCTCGAGCTGCTCGGGGACCTTCTGCTTCGCCATGCCCTCGCCGGTGAGGAAGGCGAAGAGCTCCTCGAGCGTCGGCGGGTCGGCCGCGTTCGCCGGGACGACGATCGCACACGCGCGCTCACCCGTGCGCGGGTCGGGAAGGCCGATCACGGCGACATCCGCGATCTTCGGGTGCGTGAAGAGCAGGTCCTCGAGCTCCTTGGCGGAGATGTTCTCGCCGTGACGGATGATGATGTCCTTG
>DATBSK010000004.1:0-4326 GCA_036559825.1 Acidimicrobiia bacterium
CCCGACGCCTTCGCGGTCGCCATCGTCGGGCGCCCCAACGTCGGCAAGTCGACGCTGTTCAACCGCCTGGTCGGCGACGAGCGTGCCGTCGTGCACGAAGCCCCCGGCACGACGCGGGACGCGATCGACACGGTCGTCGACACGCCCGACGGACGGCTCCGTTTCGTCGACACCGCCGGCATGCGGCGCAGGGCCCGGATCGACGAGGCAACCGAGTACTACGGACTCGTCCGCGCGCTCGAAGCCGTCGACCGCGCCGACGCCGCTCTCCTGGTGATCGACGCGGCCGCCGGCGTCTCGCACCAGGACCAGCGGCTCGCCGAGCGCGTCGACGCGGCCGGCACGGCGATCGTCGTCGTGCTGAACAAGTGGGACCTCGTCGACGACGCCGACCGGCGTGCGCAGGTGCTCGAGGACGTCCACGACCGGCTCGGCTTCCTCGGGTATGCGCCCGTGCTCAAGGTCTCGGCCCGGACCGGCCGCAACCTCAAGGACGTGCTCCCTGCCTTGCGACAGGCGGAGGAGGCGTACCACGCCCGGGTCCCGACGGCGGCGCTGAACCGCCTGCTCCAGGAGGCACAGGCGCAGCATCCGCCGCCCACGGTCGGCCGCCACCGCCCGAGGATCCTCTATGCCACCCAGGGCGCGGCCGAACCTCCGACGTTCACGATCTTCGCCAGCCACGACCTCGCCGCCACCTACCTGCGGTACCTCGAGCGCAAGCTCCGCGAGGGCCTCGACCTCGGCCCCACGCCGATCAAGCTTCGGGTCCGGCGGCGCACCGGCTGACGACGCCCTCCCCCCGACCCTCAAGATCGAGCCCCGGGCCCGCCGATATACGGATACGTCCGCCGAGCGATGGCGGATCCTCACTGGGCACACGGGAAGGGCGAGATGGCAGAGGCGGCCGCGACGTGGGCGCGCTCGGGCCGACCGCCTTCGCCGCGTCCCAGGAACCCTGCCGCCGGGCGGCGGGGCGCACGACGCGAGCGGGGCGCAGCGCTCATCGAGCTCGCGATCGCGCTGCCCATCCTCATCATGGTGGTCTTCGGCGTCGTGGAGTTCGGCGTCACCTACAACGACTACATCTCGATCCGGGACGGCGTCCGCCAAGCGAGCCGCGAGGGCTCGGTCGGCAACTTCGGCCCGGCTGCGACGACCGGCGCGCCGTGCCATCTCACCGGCGCCGAGACCGCGAGCGACAACATCAAGCGCCTCATCTGCCTCACCAAGACCGAGATCGCCCTCGACTCGACCAAGGTGCGCGTCAAGGTGCTCTCGGGCGCGCCGGCGTTCACCGGCACGGGCACGTTCGCGAAGAACGACTCGCTCATCGTGTGCGCTCAGTACCCGGTCGACGCGATCACGGGTGTGATCGGCCAGTTCCTCGACGGCCGCTCCCTCCAGTCGCGCACGGCCTTCCGGATCGAGAAGAGCGACATCGTCGCGACCGCGGGTGAAGAGACACCGCCATCCGGGAGGGATTGGTCGTGGTGCACGACCTCCGAAGACGAGTCCTGACGCGCACCCGTGACGGGCGCGCCGACGAGCGCGGTGCCATCCTCATCATGGTCGCGATCTTCATGGTGATGATGCTGGCGTTCGCCGCCCTCGTCATCGACCTCGGGAACGCCCGCCAGCAGCGGCGCCAGATGAAGGCCGCGGCAGACGCGTCAGCCGTTGCCGGAGTCGAGGAGATGGCCAGCATCGGCGCGAACTTCTCCGGTAGCCCGAGCCAGTGGACGCAGGTGGTCAACGAGGTCAAGGCGTACGCGCGCGAGAACTTCCAGGTCGCGTCAGACGACTGGCCAGGATGCACGGACCCCGACGCGCTCTCGTACCGACCCGATGCCGGGAACGGCTGCATCTCCGCCGACTACGGGTCGTGGCCGACTCCCGCCCCAGGTGAAACGTCGAAGGTCAACCGCTTGCGCGTGCGGATTCCGCAGCGAGCGGTGCAAACCGCCTTCGCCGGCGCCATCGACCGTGACGGGCTCGTGATCAACGCGGTCTCGATCGCGGCAGTCACCCGCACGAAGAGCTCGACCACGACCGAGCACACCGAGACGGTCGCGGGCGCACCGTGCGCGCTCTGTGTCCTCGGCCCCGGGCTCTCGTTCGACGGCCAGAACGGCGACCTCTCGGTCACCGGGGGCGACGCGATCGTGAACTCCGACCCTCCGAGCGGCGACGCCGCCGCGCTCCTGTCCAACGGCCACCTGCGGGTGCTGAACGGTGCGCAGATCGGCGGCCCCGGGGCTCCGGGCAAGTTCTCCGGCAGCGGGTACTCCCCATCGCCGATCACGCTCGACCCGGTCGAGGACCCGCTGGCGGACGTACCGCAGTGTGGGACGGGCTCGACGTGCCCCACGAACAGCGCCACCGACAGTGGGAGCACCCTGAACCCCGGCATCTACACGAGGATCCGCGGCTCGCACACGCTCAATCCCGGGATCTACGTGCTGAAGGGCGACATCGAGCTCAGCGGGAACGACCTCCTCCGTGGCAACGGCGTCATGCTGTACTTCGCGTGCAGCAACTACCCGAACCCGTGCTCGGCTCTCCCCGCGGGTAGCCGCAACGGGGCCCGGATCAAGGCGACGGGCAACGGCGCCGTCCTGCTCTCCCCGCCGACCACCGGTACCTACCAGGGCCTGACGATCTTCGCCGACCGCGACAACACCTCGCTCACCACGATCCGCGGCAACGGCACGAACGAGAGCGGAGGCACGAGCGGGAGCTCGGGGACCATCTACATCAAGGGCGGGATCCTCGATCTCCGCGGCAATGGCTACACGCTGTCGAGCCTCGTTGTCGTCGGGTTCGTCGCGTTGAACGGTAACCCGGCCGGCGTGACCATCTGGTACAACCAGGACGTCAACTACCACGTGACGCACACGGTGACGACCGTGACCTCGACGGACGCATACTCCTACGACGCGTCAGGCCTCATCGGATAGTCCCGGAGCCACGAGGCCGCCGGCCTCGCGCGCATCTGATCGAATGGCCGGGTGCCGTGGTGCCCGACGTGTGACCGCTACCTCACTCCGCCCACGGTCCACGCCGACGGCACGTGCCCGACCTGCGGCACTGCCGTGGACGCGGGCCGCGCGCGGCCACCCACAGTCGATCGCGACATCGACGCCGAGCCCGACCCGCTGCCGTGGCACTTCAAGCTCTTCGCCGGCGCGCTCGCGCTCTACCTCGGATACCGCGCGTTCCAAGGGATCGAGTGGCTCGCCCGACAGCTCTGACCCCCGGGTAGCATCGCCTCCGGCGTCCGGCCACAGCTGACGACGCCGACGGGCTGTGGCGCAGCTTGGTTAGCGCGTCGGTCTGGGGGACCGAAGGTCCCGGGTTCGAGTCCCGGCAGCCCGACCAGCAACCGCAACGGCGTCGAGTGGACGCGAGCGATCACCGGGCAATGGCGGAATCCCGGTCGCGGTCGTCGCCCGGCACCAGGCCTGCCCGTGCCCATCGCCTCGCCGCGCGTCTGCGTCTCCAGGCGGCGACCGTCAACGTCGAGCGTACGGTGGCGAAGCGCTCGAGGCGGGTGCCGAGGAACCGCGAATCGTAGAAGGCGCGCCAGTGGGGCCCAGGGCCGTACCGGAGACGCCGTCCCACCAGGACTCGGGAACCGATGGCCACGCGGGTCTCGTCGGTCTGGTTGGGAACCGACGCGTGCAGTCGATCGGCGTCGAACAACAAGACGTCGCCAGGGTCGAGCTCTGGGGTCAGGAGCGGATGAGGCGGTCGCCTCCAGAGCTCGTCGTCGGGCAACGTCCGACTCGGTCGCTCGTAGGTCGGGAACAACGCGATCGTGTTCTCGGTCCGGACCGGTCCGATGGCGCTCCAGATCGAGATCGAGCCGCGAGGATGTGTGAGCGAGACGTCGCGGTGCGGCAACGTCGGGCGCAGGTGCCCGGCGAGATGTGGGGCCGCGAGCAGCTCCGGGTAGTCCGCGAGCCGACCGTATGGCACCTGTGCCCGGATCCAGACGCGGGAGCAGATGAAGTACGACGGACGTGGCTCGGAGGTCATCGCCGAGACGAGCGCGGTCGCGATCGGCACCGCCAGCTCGGCGGCACGCCGATCCAGGCGACCGAGGAGTGTGGCGACTACGGGCGGATCGAGGTGATCGTGGAGGCGCGCCAGCCCCACGCGACGGAGCTCGTCCGCGAGCGAAGGCACGGTCAGCGCCGCGATCTCCGACAGGAACAGTTCCGTGACGATGGAGTGGAACCCGACATCGGCCAGCAGGCCAGGGACGACGACGATCTCACCGCGCGTGGCGTGCTCCAGAGCGTCGGCGGTCGCGATCTCCAC
>DATBSK010000005.1:0-5856 GCA_036559825.1 Acidimicrobiia bacterium
CGTCTTCGACCCGGAGCTGAAAGCGAACATCCACGGGGTCATGGCCTTCACCCTGTGGTTCGGCGTTCTCGCGTTCACCCTCCTCTATGTGACGCTCCTCGATCGTCGCTTCCGGCTCGCCTCGCTCGAGGAGGATCTCGAGGCCCGCGAGCTCGAGCGGGCGATCGCCGAGCGCCTCGCCGGCGCCGGCACCCCCGCGCCGCGCGACAGAGAGCAGGTGCGCGTCGGATGACCGAGCATGAGTGACGTCGGATACGTCGTCGCGGGGTGGTCGCTGACCGCCGTCGCGCTCTTCGGCTACTGGCTGTGGCTCGCCCGCCGGACTCGCCGTGCAGAGCGCCTTGACCGTGACGCATGAGTGACGCCGATCCCGTTGCACGCCGCCGCCGCCGCGCACTGTTCGCCGTCGGGCTCTGCGCCGGCGCGGTCATCGCCATCGTCGTGCTGGCAGTGGTCCTCTCCGAGAACGTCGTCTACTTCCGCACTGTGTCGGAGGCCGTGCGGGAGCGGGCCCAGCAGGGAGACGATCGCTTCCGCATGGCCGGCGAGGTCGTCCCCGGTTCGGTCGTCGAGACGCCGCACGGCGTGCGCTTCCGCGTGACCGACGGCAAGGCGACGGCGACCGTCAAGCACACGGGTGATCCTCCGGAGCTGTTCAAGCCGGGGGCTCCGGTGGTGTGTGAGGGTCACTGGGGTTCCGGGAAGGCCTTCGACTCCGATCGGATCATGATCCGGCACGGCAACGAGTACCGGCCCCCCAACGTGGACTCTCGTCGAGGTGCGAGTCGGTGAAGGCGTCGCTCGGTGTGTTCGCGCTTGCGCTCGGTGCGAGCTCCTCGCTGCTCGGCATCGCTGTGCTCGCGCGTGGACTCAGGCGACGAGATGCGCACGCACTCGTGCTCGGTCGACGGTTCGCGTTCGGTGTGTTGATCGCGGCGATCCTCGCGGCCGCGGTCATGGAATGGGCGCTGCTCTCGCACGACTTCTCGATCCGCTACGTCGCCGAGAACAACGCGCGGGGGACCCCACTGCTCTTCACCGTCACGGGGCTCTGGGCGGCGCTCGAAGGCTCGATCCTGCTGTGGCTCCTCGTCCTCGGCGGCTATCTGGCATTCGTGGCACACAAGTTCCGCGCCCGGGCGTCCGACCCACTCGTCGCCTGGGCGACCCTGATCGGCCTCGTGGTCGCGCTGTTCTTCTTCGCGCTGGTGCTCGGACCGGCGAACCCGTTCAAGACGCTCCCGGTCACGCCGGCGGATGGTCGCGGACCCAACCCGCTGCTGCAGAACCATCCGCTGATGGCCTTCCACCCGCCGATGCTGTACCTGGGCTACGTGGGCTTCACCGTCCCGTTCATGTTCGGCATGGCGGCGCTCGCCACCGGACGCTTCGGGGAGGGGTGGCTCGCCGACACCCGGCGGGCGACCCTCGTCGCGTGGGTGTTCCTGTCGGCGGGCATCGTGCTCGGGGCCTGGTGGAGCTACGAGGTCCTGGGATGGGGCGGATACTGGGCGTGGGACCCGGTCGAGAACGCGTCGCTCCTGCCGTGGCTCACCGCGACGGCGTTCATCCACTCGGTGATCGTCCAGGAGCGACGCGGGATGCTGCGCGTCTGGAACCTGTCGCTCGTCATCGCGACCTTCTGCCTCACGATCCTCGGGACGTTCCTGACTCGATCGGGCGTCATCAACTCGGTGCACTCCTTCACCGAGTCCGACATCGGCCCGTGGCTCCTCGCGTTCCTCGGCGTCGTCGCTGCGGCAGGGATCGGGCTCATCGCCTGGCGCGGCGACGCGCTGAGGGCTGCGGGCAAGATCGACTCGCCCATCTCCCGCGAGTCGGCATTCCTGGCGAACAACCTGCTCTTCGCCGGGCTCGCCTTCGTGGTCCTGCTCGGGACCGTCTACCCGCTGCTTGCCGAAGCCCTGCAGAGCCGGCGGCTGAGCGTCGGCGAGCCCTACTTCGATCGGATGACGACTCCGATCGGGTTGGCGCTGCTCTTCCTGATGGCGGTGGCGCCGGCGCTGCCATGGCGCACGACGAGCGGCGACGTGCTCCGGCGCCGTCTGCTCGTGCCCGCCTGGGCCGGCGGCCTGACGATGCTCCTGGCGGCCGCGCTCGGGGCCCGCGGGATCACCGACGTCATCGCCTTCGGACTCGCCGCGTTCGCGCTCGCGGGAATCGTCCGCCAGTTCGCGGTGGGCATCCGCGCCCGGCGCGACGTGCAAGGCGAACGCACACTCGACGCGCTGCCGCGCATGATCCGCGCCAACCCGCGGCTCTACGGCGGACTCGTCGTGCACACCGGCATCGTCCTCATCGCGGTGGCGCTCGCGGCATCGAGCTCGTATGCGACGAAGCGAGAGGTGCGTCTCGCCCGCGGCGAATCGGCCGTCGTGGCGGGGTACCGCGTGACTTACCTGGGGCGCGCAGTGTCGGCCACGGAGCAGAAGCGCGTCGTCAAGGCACGCGTCAGGATCGAGCACGGCGGGAGCGATCTCGGCGTGTACGCGCCGTCGGTCAACATCTTCCCGGGCTCGCCCAACGCGATCGGCACGCCGTCCGTGCGGACCGGGTTGCGCGAGGACGTCTACCTCACGCTGGTCTCTGCACCCAGCGGCGATGCGGCCGGGCGCGTCACCATCGGTGTCGCGGTCAACCCGATGGTCGTGTGGCTGTGGATCGGTGGAGGTGTCGTCGTGCTCGGCACCGCCCTCGCCCTGGTGCCGGGACCGCGTCGTCGCCGCGTCGTCGCCGAGCTCCCGGTCGAAGCGCGCGAGCGCGAGCCGGTCCTGGCATGAGACATCCGACGCGCTGGATCGCACTGGGCGTCGCCGTCGTGGTCGTGGTCGTCGGTGTCGTCCTGGCAACGCAGGTCGGCGACGATCCGCGTGCGGAGACGCAACGGAGTCAGCTCGTCGGTCATGCAGCGCCGAGCTTCTCGGTGAAGCCGCTGGAGGGCGGGACACTCACGCGCGCCGACCTCGCCGGGCGGACGGTCATCGTCAACTTCTGGAACACCTGGTGCGCGCCGTGCCGAGCGGAGCTCCCGGACCTCAAGCGGTTCTGGGCTCGCCACCGCGACGATCCGAGCGTGGCCTTCGTCGGGATCGTCCGTGACGATGGCGAGAGCGCCGTCCGTGAGTACGTCGCCGCCGAGGCCATCGACTGGACGATCGCCCGCGACCCCGCGGCGCGGGCCGCGCTCGACTTCGGGACTCGCGGGCAACCCGAGACCTTCGCGATCAGCCCCGAGGGCGTGATCGCTGGTGCGCAGATCGGACCGTCATCGGTCCGTGATCTCGAGGTCATGCTCGACGCGGCGCGGGGCGAGCCACGATGAGCAAGGCGCCGTGGGTGCTGCTCGCGGTCGTCGTCGCGGTCGCACTCGTCTGGGCTGCGTGGCCAGAAGGCGGCCGATCGGCGCGTGAGCGGGCGCGCGACCTCGCGGCCGAGCTGCGGTGCCCCGACTGCGAGGGTCTCTCCGTCGCGGACTCGTCGACGTCGAGCGCGCACGCGATCCGCGCCGACCTGCTGCGGCGGTTCCGTGACGGTGAGAGCGACGACGACATCCGCCAGGAGTACGTCGACCGTTTCGGCGAGTCGATCCTCCTGAACCCCGAAGGTGGGGGCCTCGGCGTCCTCGTGTGGGGACTTCCCGTCCTCGTGCTGGTCGTCGGCGCCGGGGGGCTCGCGCTCGCATTGCGCCGCTGGCGTCGCGAGCCGGCGATGCGCGCGACGCGCGCTGACGAAGAGCTCGTGGCCCGCGCGCGAGCAGAGCGAGTCGACGCCCCATGACCGACGTCTCACTCGAGCGCGAGCGCGACTTCCTCCTGCGATCACTCGACGACCTCGAGGAAGAGCGGGCCGCGGGCTCGATCGACGAGGAGTCGTACCGGTCGCTGCACGACGATTACACCGCGCGCGCGGCTGCGGTGATCCGCGCGCTCCGCGACGGCATCGACGCCCGGCCCGCTGCACCTCCGCTGCCCGTCAAACGGCGGATCATCGTCGTGGGAGGACTGATCGCGTTCGCCACGCTGGCCGGGGTCGCGCTCGCGTACGCGCTCGGCGCGCGTCTGCCCGGCCAGACCGCCAGCGGCAACAGCGGTGCCGAGCGCGCGCAGCCGCAGGTCAGCCAGCGCGCGCGGCTCGAGACTGCCGTGCGCGAGCACCCCGAGGACGTCGCCAGCCGCCTGCTGCTCGCACGGTTCCTCGAGGCCGACAACGACCTCCCGGGCGCCCTCGACCAGTACGCGCAGGTCGTGCGCATCGACCCCGAGAACGCCGAGGCGTTCGCGCAGTCCGGCCGGATCCTCTACCTCACGGCATCGCACGCGCCGCCGGCCGACGCGGCGAACCTCGTCGACGCCGCCCGCGCTCGGCTCGACCACGCGATCGATCTGGATCCCGACCTCGCCGATCCGCGCTTCTTCCGTGCGATCGTGCTCGCCAACGAGTTCGGGGACTTCGCGGGGGCTCAGAGCGACCTCCAGCGCTACCTCGTCGCGGCGCCCCAGGGCGCGTTCGCCGAACAGGCTCGCCGGCTGCTGGCCGACGTCACCAACGCGCTCGAGTCGCCGTCGGCTGCGACACCCTGACCACCGCCGCGCGACGATCGGGACCACGACGGTCTCCCCGACCGAGAAGGAGCGCTCGTGCCCACACCACCGGAACCGCAGATCGACCGGTCCAAGATCTACCGCGTGACCGTCACGACGTCGCGGGGTCCGATCGTCATGGACCTCGATCCCGACCTCGCGCCGAACACCGTGAACAACTTCGTCGGGCTCGCCCGTCAGGGCTACTACGACGGCCTGACCTTCCACCGGGTCGTGCCCGAGTTCGTGATCCAGGGGGGTTGTCCCGAGGGGAGTGGTCGGGGTGGCCCGGGGTACAAGTTCGCCGACGAGCCCGTGCACGGTGAGTACACCCTGGGTGCGGTTGCGATGGCCAACGCCGGGCCCGACACCAACGGCTCGCAGTTCTTCGTGTGCATCGACGACTGCACCCGCAAGCTCAGCAAGGACTACAACCTGTTCGGCTACGTGGTCGACGGCATCGATGTGGCGCAGGTCACAGCGGTGGGCGACGTGATGGAGTCCGTGGTCGTCGAAGAGCGCGACCGGGCGTAGATTCGAGAGGAGAGCCTCCAGAGCACGGAGGAGACGCCGCTTGCGGCGTCGACCGATGGAGTTGGCACATGGCGGAGAGCCAGGACGGACCGACCACACCGAGCGCACTCGTCGAGTCCCTGTACTCGCAGTACCCGGAGCGCGTCGACGTCGCCCGGCGTCGTGTCGGTCGTCCGCTGACCTTCGCCGAGAAGATCCTCATCGCGCACGCAGTCGATCCCGAGACGGTCGGCCTCGAGCGCGCGGTCGACTACGCCGACTACCGACCCGACCGCGTGGCGATGCAGGACGCGACGGCACAGATGGCGTTGCTGCAGTTCATGACGGCGGGCCTGCAGCGCGTCGCGGTCCCGGCCACCGTGCACTGCGACCACCTCATCCAGGCGTACGTCGGCGCGGAATCCGACGTGGCGACCGCGCTCGACGTCAACTCCGAGGTGTACGAGTTCCTGTGCACGGTGTCTGCGAAGTACGGCCTCGGCTTCTGGAAGCCCGGCTCGGGCATCATCCACCAGGTCGTGCTCGAGCAGTACGCGTTCCCGGGCGGGATGATGATCGGCACGGACAGTCATACGCCGAACGCCGGCGGGCTCGGCATGATCGCGATCGGCGTCGGTGGCGCGGATGCCGTCGACGTGCTGGCCGGCTGGCCCTTCAACACGCGCGTGCCGCGTCTCATCGGTGTCCGGCTCACGGGCCACCTCTCCGGGTGGGCCGCATC
>DATBSK010000006.1:0-9083 GCA_036559825.1 Acidimicrobiia bacterium
TGAACGTCGTCGTCGGAGGTGATGTCGACCGCGACCGCTGCGGCGCAGCCGCCACGAGTGTTGATGGCATCAGCGACCGCGTCGATCTCGGACGTGCTGCGCGCCGCGACCACGACTGCGGCGCCGGCGTCCGCGTACGCGTCGGCGATCGCCCGGCCGATGCCGCGCCCGCCGCCTGTGATGACCGCGCGCACGTGGTCGAGCCGCCCGAGCATCAGCCCGCTGTGTAGCCACCGTCGACGTGCAGGATTGCGCCCGTCATCCAGTCCGATGCCGCGGAGGCGAGGAAGATCACCGGACCGACGAAGTCTGCCGGCTCACCGAGCCGGCCGTGTGGGACGCGCGCGAGCATGCGCGTCGAGACCTCCCGGTCGTCCCACATCCACGCGGTGAGATCGGAGCGAAAGAGCCCCGGCGCGAGGCAGTTCACCTGGATGTCGTGCGGCCCCCATTCGCAGGCCAGTGATCGAGCCAGCAGGTGCACCGCGGCCTTGGCCGGGCAGTACGCGCTGTAGTTGGCCATCCCGCGCTCGCCGCGCTGCGATCCGACGAGCACGACCTTCCCGCCGCGTCCCGCCTCGATCATGGCTCGACCGGCTTCCTTGCAGAGGAGCCACGTCGTCTTGAGCTGGGAGTCGACGACGGCATCCCACTCGTCGGGCTCCTGATCGATGATCGGCCCCGGCGCGTTCATGCCGGCGGCGGTGACGAGGATGTCGAGCTCGCCGAGCTCGCGCACGGACGCTCCCACGACCCCCCGGACGGCGTCGAGATCCGTCGGGTCACCCGCGGCCACCGCTGCGCACCCACCATCCCGCGCAATCGCCTCTGCGAGCGGGGTGAGCCGTGAGGTCTCACGCCCCGTCAGCATCACGCGCGCTCCCGCATCGGCAAGGCCGCGGGCGACGGCCGAACCCAGCGCGCCCGACGCGCCGGAGACGAGCGCCACCTTCCCCCGGATGTCGAAGAGCGCAGCGGTGCTCACGGCTGCGCCGCGTCCGGATACGGCATGACCACGAGCATCGTCGCGACCCGGTTCGTGTCGTTGCGGACCTCCCGGTTCTCACCGGGCCCGAGGTACACCGAGTCCAGCCGTTCGAGCGTCACCTCCTCGTCGTCGACCGCGACCGTGAGCTCACCGTCGATGACGACGTAGACCTTCGCGAGCGGCGACGCGTCCCACTCGGCCTTCGCGCCCGGCAGGTAGTACGAGCACCCCACCCAGTAGGGCGCATCGCTGCCGAGACTCTGGTGCTGGAGGTGCATGGCGTGGCACGTCGGAGTGTGGCGCGGTGGTGCATACGGCTTCGCGTCCGCGAGGCGGGTCACGTTCATCTCTACGCCCTCTCGATCCGGAACTCACCCGTGGTGTCGAGCATCGCGACCATGCGGACGATGCAGCCGTCGCCGCCGACCCACCGCCACGGGAAGCACGCGATCGTCACGCGCCTTCCCGTCACGGCGTCGAGGTCACCGCCGACGTTCTCGAAGCCGACGATGCCGTTGCTGAGGAGATGCCGATGACAGGGCTCCCAAAGCGGAAAGTCGTCGAGCACGTCCCGGCCGGTCATCTCCTTGTATTCGGCACACGCCCACGGCAGGAGGCCGTTCGGCCAGCCGGGGCCGTGGGGCGCGATCGCGGTCGCAAGCGGGTGGTCGAGCGCCTGCGTGTCGGTGCCGACGGCCTTCACGCCGCGCTCCACGAACCACGCACCGGCTTCTTCGTAGAAGCCCGGTGAATACGCGTAGTAGGTGCTGTTGTCGCCGAAGTGGTGGTGCCACCCGGTGTTGACCAGGACGATGTCGCCCGGACGGATCTCGGGCCGCGCCGCGTCGAGATCCTCGGGCATCACCTTCTCCCACTTCCCCTTCGGGATCGAGACCACGACGCCCGATCCGAAGAAGAGAGAGAGCGGGAGCTCCTCCACGAGCGGAGCGCCCTCGATGACATGGCCAGGTGCGTCGAGGTGCGTCGTCGAGTGCATCACGGTCGTGATGCGCTGGGTGAGGACGCGCGACTTCGCGTGGTAGTGGATGCGCTCGATCTTCACGTCCTCGAAGTAGGGCCAGTTCGGGACCCCGTGACCCCACGGATGGCTGAGGTCGTAGAACTCCAGGCAGTCCGTCGTCGACCTCATGCGATGCGTCCCTCTCCCGTTCTCTCGCCTGATGAAGCGTGCGGTCGTGATCCGTTCGACCCGGTGCCGATGTCGAACGGTCCCGCGGCTGGCATCAACGCGTCGCCGAGGTAGCTCGCGGCCATGAGGTCGGCGCGAGCCGCGAGATCGCGCGCGGGCCCCTCGAGCACGATCTCCCCGTGAGACATGACGTAGCCACGATCGGCTACCTGCAAGGCGAGATGGACGTGCTGCTCGACGAAGAGGACCCCCGTCCCGCGATCGGCTGCGATCTCGCGCAGCACCGGCATCAGGCGCTCGACGACGATCGGCGCGAGGCCGAGGCTCATCTCGTCGACGATCAGCACCTTCGGGTTGCTCACCAGCGCGCGTCCAACCGCGAGCATCTGTTGCTCGCCGCCGGAGAGCAGGCCGGCACGCGATGCGAGCACACGCTCGAGCTGGGGAAAGTGGTGCAGGACGGCATCGATCGATCTGGCCCGCTTCCGCCGTCGCCCGAGGAGCAGGTTCTCGCGTGCCGTGAGGTCGGAGAAGAGCGAGCGATCCTCGGGCACGTGCGCGACACCACGGCGCGCGATCCGGAACGGCGGCGTGCCCGCGACCGGGCGCCCGAGGACCGTCACCTCTCCCCCGAGCGGGCGGAGCATGCCCGAGATCGTCAGGAGCGTCGTCGTCTTCCCCGCGCCGTTCGGGCCGAGGAGCGCGACCACCTCGCCCTCGTCGACGTGCAGGTCGACGTGCCGCACCACGGCCGTGCCGTCATAGCCCGCCGAAGCGCCGCGGAGGCTGACCACCGTGCTCATCGACGGTCTGCCGTCGTCGCCGCGGGGGCACCGGGCGCCGCGGCACCTTCTTGGTGCGCGTCGCCGAGATACGCGTCGATGACGGCTCGATCGGCTCGGATCGTGTCCGGCGATCCGTGCGCCAGGACCCGGCCGAAGTCGAGCACCCAGATCTCGTCGCAGGCGCCGAGCACGAGACCCATGTCGTGATCGATCAAGAGCACGCCGATGCCCTCGGCCACGAGCGATCGCAGATGGGTCCCGAGGGTGCGGCTTTCGTGAGTGTCGAGGCCTGCAGCCGGCTCGTCCAGCAGGACGAGCTTCGGGCGGCTGGCGACGGCGCGCGCGATGCCGACCAGCTTGCGCTGACCGTGTGAGAGCGCCGAGGGCTCGAGGTCCGCCGATCTGCGCATGCCGACGATGTCGAGCGCCCACAGCGCGTCGTCGAGACGGCCGGGGCGATGGCGCACGACGTCGGCCGCGCTCGTCCACCAGCGCACAGGCTCGGCCGCAACGAGGACGTTCTCGACGACCGTGAGATCGTCGAAGAGCTCGACGCCCTGGAACGTGCGCGCGAGGCCGCGCCGCGCGCGCACGTGCGGCCGAAGGCGGTCGATGCAGCCATCGGCGAAGCCGATCGTGCCGCGTACGGGTCGGACGTACCCTGAGACCGCGTCGACGAAGGTCGTCTTGCCCGCACCGTTCGGCCCGATGAGCCCGACGAACGACCCGTGCTCGACGACGAGGTCGATGTCGTCGAGCGCGTTGATGCCACCGAAGGACACGCTCAGGGAGCGCACGGAGAGCAGCGGACCCTCCGCCGGAGCCTGGAGCGGTGGTCTCGCCGCGTGCGTCCGCACAGGCGGAGCCGAGCGCGCGACTGCGAACCTCGTCGTCGACCGCTGCCACCACCCTCGCACGGCGCGCGTCGGGCGATCGAAGGCCGTCGCCACCCCGTCGGGGTGTGCGATCGCGATCGCGACGAGACCGAGGCCGCTCAAGAGAACCTCGTAGCGACCGAGCGCCAGCCACCGGTCGAGTGCCACGGGCACGAGCCCCCCGGCTGCGATCAGGACACCGCCCGCGATCGCGCCAGACACGCGGCCGATGCCGCCGACGTACGCGAACGCGAGCAAGGTCAGCGATGCGAAGACACCGAACGACTCGGCGGACACGAGCCCTCGCTGGTACCCGATGATCGCTCCGGCGATGCCGGCGATGAACGCGGA
This sequence comes from Acidimicrobiia bacterium, assembly GCA_036559825.1. Lineage (GTDB taxonomy): Bacteria > Actinomycetota > Acidimicrobiia > IMCC26256 > PALSA-555 > DATBSK01. The sequence goes on from DATBSK010000006.1 coordinate 4,150, forward strand.
GAGGCCGAACGCGAGCAGCTTCGTCGCACGCACGTCGATGCCTGCTGCCGCGGCGGCGCGCTCGTTGGCGCGCACGGCGAGCATTCGCCTGCCGGTGGCGTTCCGCCGGAGGTTCGTGACCCCGATCGCGACCACGACCAGCACGACGAGCACGAAGACGCCGAACGCGACGCGTGGGTACTCGTCGATGCGCGGGCTCCGGATGTTGAGATCGAGTCCGAAGAGACTGGGCGGCGGGACCTTGGCCCCCGTGAAGCCGCCGTTCAGGTCCGGGTTCGCGAACACGAACTGCTCGACGGCCACCGCCGCGGCGATGGTGATGACCGCGAGCTGCACGCCTCGGACGCGCAGTGCGGGCAGCCCGAGCAGCAGGCCCGCCGCAACCGCGACGAGTGACGCCAGCAGCATCGAGAGCGGGAACGGCACGCCGACATCGAGCGCGAGACGGCTGAGCGTGAGTCCGCTGAGACCTGCGAACGTCATCTGGGCGAGGGAGATCTGACCCACGTAGCCGGTGAGCACGACCAACGACAGGCAGAGCAGCGCCGCGACGAGGCTCTGGATCAGCGCGCCCCGATAGCTGCCCTGCAGCACGATCAGCGCGATCAGCGCGACCGACGTGCCGAGCACCGCCGGCGCGAGCGGCGATCCGGGTCGCGCCGTCGCCGGGGGTCGCGTGTCGGCGGCCTCACCCCGCTCCGGGAGCGACCGTCCGAAGGCCGCCATCGCGACCAGGATCACGAGGAAGGGCAGCCCCTCCTTGACCCCGTACTTGGGGAACCAGTCGTGATCCGCCTGGATCTTCGTGATCTCGGACTGGGCCATGCCCAGCGCGAACGCCGCGAGCGCGGTCAGCGAGAACGAGCGGAACCGGCCGACGAGCGCGACGCCGAGCGCCGGGACGACGAGCAGCGAGTATTGAAGGGGCGTCAGCGAGGTGATGGGCGCGAGCAACACGCCGGCCACGCCGGCGAGCATGCTGGCGAGCACCCAGTTGGCCGCGGCGATCCGGGTGCTCGAGTACCCGAGCAGCGTGGCGCCCTTCTCGCTCTCTGCGGCCGCCCGCGTCGCGAGCCCGAAGCGGGTGTAGCGGAACAGCGCCCACAGCAGCGCCGCGGCACAGACCGCGACGGCGGCGAGCCACAACCGGTCGCGGGGGACGACCTGGCCGAAGAGCTCGACGGGCTCGTCGGGCAGCACCGCGCTGGTCGACTTCGCGGACGTCCCGAACGCGATGACGACGAAGGACTGGAGGACGAGCATGAGCCCGACCGAGGCGACGACCTTGGCGAGCGCGGGTGCGGCGCGCAGCGGGCGGAACACGACGACGTAGATGACGAGACCGAGCACAGCCGCGTAGAGCGACGCCACCGCGATCGCAGGTCCGAGCGCCAGGCCCTCGTTCGAGAGTGAGATCCGGTTCGAGAACCCGACCCAGGGCAGCACCAGATCGCCGGTGGAACGCAGCTCGACGAAGACGTAGGCGATGACCGTCGCGATCGCGCCGTGGGCGAAGTTGACGACTCCAGAGCTGCGGTGCTCCATCACGAGCCCGAGACCGAGCAGCGCGTAGATCGCGCCGGTCCCGAGCCCGAGGACGAGGAAGAGGACGTGCTCACTCACGGCGGCTCACGATGCCTCGGGCCTGCGCCGGCACGATCTACGCCGCGCAGCCCGATCTCGTGCTAACCCAGCTGGCTCGCGGCGTCGAACCACTTCTTCCCGATGTCGACCAGCACGCCGTTCTTTACCTGCACCATCCTTCCGTCCGCGTTGCACACGCTGGGCGCGTTCGGCACCTGCGCTCCGTCACAGGTGTACGGGTGCCCCATGAAGTTGTGCTGGTTCTTGGTGGCCTTGAACGCGGCCAGCACCGCGTCGCTGCTGTCGAGGCTCGACGCCGGTGCCGCGTTCAGGACCTCCCAGACGTTCATGACGCTCGCGAAGCCGTCCTGAGTGATCTCGGTGAGCGGTGTGCCCTTGGGCGCGTACTTCTTCATGATCCTCTTGAAGGTCTCGACGTCCTTCGACTTGCTCGTGACGGGCGGGTGCATCTGCCCGAAGTAGACGCCTTCGGCGGCCGGCCCCGCGTCGTGCAGCAGATTGGGGCTGTTGCACGCGGCGACCATCAGGAGCGGCGCTCTGATCGCGAGCGACTGACGGGCCTTCATGATTCCGATGCACTGGTTGGCGTCGGCGACGCTGATGATGGCGTCCGGGTCCTGGGCCGCGGCGGCGCTGAGCACCGGTGTCCAGTCAGTCTGGTCGGCGGTGCCGGCGGCCTCGGAGATCTTCACGCCGGCCTTCCTGAGCACCGGCTTGATGAAGAGCTCGACGACGGGTCGCGACGCCGGGTTCTCCGGGAAGACGAGCACCACGTTCTTGGCCGCGAGCTGCTTCGCCGCGTACTCGGCCATGAGCGGTGGACCCGTGAGCGACCAGCCGTTGAAGCGCACGCCGACGGGGCTCGAGTGCTCCGGCGGCGTGAGCGCGGCCCCACCGAGGATCGGGACCTTGGCCGCCTCGAAGATCGGCGCCGCGACGATCGCGAGCACGTCGACCCCGCCGATCAGTGCGACCGGGTGCTTGTCGAGGACCTCGTTCGCGCACGCGGTGGTGCTCTCCGGAGAGCCCTTCGTGATGCACTGCTCGAGCTCGACCGGCCGACCGTGCAGACCGTCGAGCTGCTTGTTGACGTAGTCGACGGCCGCCTCGGCACCGAGTCGGTACTCCGTGAACGAGCCCAACGGGCTGTCCTCTTGGTTGATGAAGCCGAAGGTCACCGGCTCACCCGACGCCTTCCCGGGCTTCGTGGCGCCGCCGGCGCTCGGAACCCCGAGCGCGACGAGTGTCATCACGGCGGCGACCGTGGCGCCGAAGCGCACACATCCTGCCCTCATCTCTCCCCCCTCCCCGATTGCTCGAGCCACTGGGCACGCTCGTCGAGTGTCGTCAGCATGCGGTGCAGTGCTTCGCGCTGGGCGCCGGACAGCGGCTCGAAGTACTCGACCTCGGCCGCCGCCACGATCCTGTGCGCGCGGGCGATCGTGGAGCGGCCGCGCCCCGTGAGATACAGCGCGTTCTTCCGTCGGTCGTTCGGATCACGCCGCCGTTCGACGCGCCCTTGCCGCTCGAGCTCGTCGACCATCGCCATCGTCGTCGTGCGATCGACGTGCAAGCGCGTCGCGGCGTCGTGCTGCGACAGGCCACCCGACTCCTCGAGCAGCGCGAGGAACCCGTACTGAGGGCCCTTCAGCTCCAAGGGCGCGAGACGGTCGGTGACGAGCTGGCCGATCTCCTCCGCGGTCTGGTGGAGGAGGAACCCCGTGTGGGCCATCAACGAGGCCGGCAACAAGGGGCGCTGCGGGGCGGCGGGACTCACCGCGGCATCCCGATCAGCCATCGGACCCCCTCGTCGACAAGGTTCCCCCCGAGACACCATTACGGTCAGTACCGTCAGATCTCTTGATAATCAGTATAACTGACGATATTCGCCGAAGCAAGTCAGGGATCCCAACAGACGTCCAGCCGCCTGTACCCGCGGAAGAGGAAGTTCGGGTCGTGCTCGAACCGATCCGACGCGAGGCGCAGATTCGCCAGCCGATCTCGCAGCTGCTCCAACGCGACCCGCGCTTCGAGGCGCGCGAGCGGCGCGCCGATGCAGAAGTGGATGCCCCGCCCAAACGCGACGTTGGGAGGCTCGGAGCCGGGCCGGGACACGCGGAACTCCTCGGGTTGCTCGTAGTGCGACTCGTCGTGGTTCGCGGAACCGAAGAGAAGGAACAGCCGATCGCCTTCGCGCAGTGGGACGACGCCCACCGTCACCGGACGCGTCGCCGTCCGGATCATGCCGTTCACGGACGTGTCGAAGCGCAATCCCTCCTCGACTGCGGGCGCGATCAGCTCGTCGTCGGTGCCGAGTGCCTCCCATTGGTCGGGGTTCGCGAGCAACACGCGCACCGTGTTCGTGATCAGGTTCGCCGTCGTCTCGTGGCCGGCGAGAATGAGCCCCGGCAGCAGCTCGACCACCTCGTCGTCGGTCAGGGGCTCCCGGCCGTCCTCGTGCGCGCCGACCAGGTGGCTGATGAGGTCGTCCCGGGGCTCGCGGCGCCGCGCGGCCACGAGCCGAGCCGAGTAGTCCTGGAACTCGACCATCCCCCGCGCGCAACGCACGAGCACGTCGCTCGGCAACGTCGCCGCGCCCCATGCCCACGTCGTGATGTCGCGCGACATGCGCTTGCAGGAGTCGATGTCTTCGGGCGGCACACCCAGCATCCGGAGGATCACCGTGAGAGGCAGCGGATATGCCAGCTGCTCGACGAGATCGGCGCGACCGTCCGCCTCGAACCCGCTGATGAGCGCACCCGCGATCTCGCGGACCGAGGGCTCCAACGAGGCGATGCGGCGCGGCGCGAAGCCCTGGTTGACGAGGCCCCGCAGCCGCGTGTGGTCCGGAGGGTCGCTGTTGATGAGGTGCGTCGGATGGCGGTACCGAGCGAGGGCCTCCTGGACCTCGGGTGCCATCTCCGGGTGCGTCGGGATGGTGTCGCGCGACGAGAACGTCTCGGGGTCGCGCAGGATCGTGACGATGTCGTCGTACCTCGTCACGAAGTGCATTCCGAACAGCGGGCTGAAGAAGACAGGGTCCTCACGCCGGGCGCGCGCGAAGAACGGATACGGGTCCTCCAGGTGCCGGCCGAGCGGCTCGTACGCGCTCCCCAGGCCGGTCACCGCGATGCGGCTCACACGCCGACGGCGATCGACGTCCGACGGAAGAGCGCTTGCGCGTTCTCCCAGAGGATCCGGCGCTTGGCGTCGTCGCTGATCGGCTGCTCCAGGAACGAGCTCACACCCTCGGGATACGGCGAGTCGTGGTGCGGGTAGTCGGTCGTGAACACGAGATTGTCGAGCAGGCCATCGTCGATCAGGTACTG
>DATBSK010000007.1:0-24701 GCA_036559825.1 Acidimicrobiia bacterium
GGCAACGCGATGACCGAGCCGAAGCTGACGATCCTGGCGCTCGCCTGCGCAAGATTCGCTGCGCCACCGCTGATCGACGTGTTGTCGACAACTGTCGAGTAGACGAGCGTCATGTCACCACCACCCGCCACGGACAGTCCACCGGTGTTGCCGGAGTTGCCCGTGACGGTCGAGTTGATCACCGTCATCGGTCGCAGCGCGTCGACTGCTCCGCTTCCCTGGCCCGGTTTCGGCGCCTGGTTGTGACTCAGAGTGGATTGCGTGATCGTCACGTCGCCGCCACTGCTGCCGTCACGAAAGGCGGCTGCTCCGCCGCCGTTCGTCGCCGTGTTGTCGCTGAAGGTGGAGTCGGTCACATTGAGCGCTCCGCCTTGGACGTTCGCGCCACCGCCGTCTACCGCAGCGGTGTTGTTGGTGACCAGAGAGTTCGTGATCGTGAGCGTGCCCGGGTTCGTGGCGATGCCGCCGCCATTGCTCGTGGCGGTGTTTCCGGTCACGACGCTGTTCGTGAACGTCACGGGAGACGCAGCCTTCAGCCCGCCCCCGTTGCCGGGGGCGTTGCCGCCGGTGATGGTCACGTTGATGAACGTCAGGTCGCCCTCGTCGATCTGCTCGAGCACACCGTTGTTCGGACACGTTTGGGTGATCGTGAAGCCGTGTCCATCCAGTGTGAGCACCTCGTCGCTGTTGCGGACCGAGACGCCGCCGCCGCCGCACGTGAGGGTGATGTCGGAGGTGAGGTCGATCTGGTTCACGAGCGAACCAGTCCACGCGGCGCGAAAGGTTGCCTCGTCGCCGGCGGGCACGGCGCCCGCCGGCGCGGACGCCAGGACCTGCCCAACCCCAGCCAGCGCCAGCGTTCCCACGAGCAGCGCCAGACGCGTGCGCGTGCCCCGGAGCTTCCTCACGGCCACCCCTCCGTAGTTCGGCGCGTGCAGGCCCTAGATGTCTAGTACATGGAGAACTCCGCCGGCTCAGCGGTCGATTCGACCATGCGCGAGCGGACGGCGCCGGGCCTGTCCGGCAAGCGCGGCGAGGCGGCGGGCGGATCTCTGGTCAGGCTCGTCGACGCGGTCGAACTCGTCGAGCAGCGGCCGGCCGGCCACTTGCAATTCCAGCGGACGCGAGAACACGGGCGCGCGCGAGGTCGACGGCGTCAGGCTCGTCGGCGCCCTCCACGTCGAAGGCGTAGTTGATCCTCCGCCATCGCCCCCGCCGTTCTCCCCATCGAATCGAGCGTGTCACGCCGCGCTCGGCGGCGTCCGCAACCGTGAAGAGTCGGCGCAACCTCGCGCTCCTTCGTTTGAAACGCCGAGATGGCCGTGAACGCCCGGACTCGGCACGAATCCACGACCATCTCAGCCTGCGAAACGTCGCGGGGAAGCGACGGGGAAGTTCTAGATGTCGTAGTACATGTAGAACTCCCACGGGTGCGGGCGGAGCCGGAGCTCGTCGATCTCGTTCTCCCGCTTGTAGGAGATCCACGTGTCGACCACGTCCTGGGTGAACACGCCCCCGGCGAGCATGAACTCGTGGTCGGCTTCGAGCGCGTCGAGGACGTCGTCGAGCGAGCCCGGAACCTGCGGGACCTTGGCCATGTCCTCGGGCGGCAGGTCGTAGAGGTCCTTGTCGAGCGGGTCGGGCGGCTCGATGCGGTTCTGCACCCCGTCGAGCCCGGCCATGACCATGGCCGAGAAGGCCAGGTACGGGTTGCACGACGGGTCGGGCGGCCGGAACTCGAGCCGCTTGGCTTTCGGGCTCTTCGAGTAGACCGGGATGCGCACGCATGCGGAGCGGTTGCGCTGCGAGTACACGAGGTTCACCGGCGCCTCGTAGCCGGGCACCAGCCGCTTGTACGAGTTCGTCGTCGGCGCCGCGAACGCCAGGATCGCCGGCGTGTGCTTGATGAGACCGCCGATGTACCAGCGGGCGAGGTCGGAGATCTGCCCGTAGCCCTTCTCGTCGAAGAACAACGGCTCGCCGCCCTTCCACAGTGACTGGTGCGTGTGCATGCCCGAGCCGTTGTCCTGGAAGATCGGCTTGGGCATGAACGTGACCGTGAATCCCGCGGACCGCGCCACGTTCTTGACGACGTACTTGTAGAGCATGAGCTTGTCGGCCATGGCCCGCAGCGTGTCGAAGCGCATGTCGATCTCGGCCTGGCCGGCGGTGCCCACCTCGTGGTGCTGCACCTCGACCTCCACACCCAGCTTCTCGAGGGTCAGGATCATCTCCGACCGCAGGTCCTGGAAACTGTCCATGGGCGGGACGGGGAAGTAGCCCTCCTTGTAGCGCGGCTTGTACCCGAGGTTCGGGCCGCCGTCGAGCTCGAACTCCCGACCGGAGTTCCATACGCCCTCGACCGAGTCGAGGAAGTAGTAGCCCGAGTACTGGTTCTGGTCGAAGCGCACCTGGTCGAAGATGTAGAACTCGGCCTCTGGACCGAAGTAGGGCGTGTCGGCGATGCCGGTGCCCTTCACGTACTCCTCGGCCTTCTTCGCGACGTAGCGCGGGTCGCGGCTGTACGACTCGCCCGTCACCGGGTCGCGCACGAAGCAGTTGAGGTTGATCGTCGCGTGCTCACGGAACGGATCGATGACGGCGGTGTCGGCGTCGGGGATCAGGAGCATGTCGGACTCCTGGATCTCCTGGAAGCCGCGGATCGAGGAGCCGTCGAAGCCGTAGCCCTCGTCGAACCCTTCTTCGGTCAGCTCGTGGATCGGCATCGAGAAGTGCTGCATGACGCCGGGCAGGTCGCAGAAGCGAAGGTCGACGAACTCGGCACCGCTGTCCTTCGCCAGCTTCAGGACCTCGGACGGGGTACGGCTCTCCACGGAGCGGCTCCTTCAGGTGCGTAGCTCTCCCAGTCGAACGCGGCGCAGGCTAGGCGAGCAGTGATTTCACGGTCGTTGCCCCAATGTGAACGGCGTGTGAACGGGGCTGCGGTCGCGGGTTCGGCCGGCCGCGCCGCGCGAGCGGAGTGCCACACTTGACCCATGCAGGCGCAGACCGACTACGTGCTGCGAACGGTCGAGGAGCGAGGCGTGCGGTTCGTGCGCCTCTGGTTCACCGACGTGCTCGGGTTCCTGAAGAGCTTCGCGATCACGCCGGCCGAGCTCGAGACCGCGCTCGAGGAGGGGATGACCTTCGACGGCTCCGCGATCGAGGGCTACAGCCGCGTGCAGGAGTCCGACATGCTCGCGGTGCCCGACGCGAACACGTTCGAGATCGTCCCGTGGCGCGGGAACGACGCGCCCGTCGCGCGCATCTTCTGCGACGTGCACCGGCTGTCGGGCGAGCCCTTCGAGGGCGACCCGCGCCAGGTGCTGAAGCGGAACCTCGAGGGGGCACGCGAGAAGGGCTTCACGTTCTACGCCGGTCCCGAGATGGAGTTCTTCTACTTCGAGAGCTCGCGCTCGCCCGAGCCCCTCGACCACGCCGGCTTCTTCGACCTCACCCAGCACGACATGGTGTCGAACCTGCGCAAGCAGACGATCATGACGCTCGAGGCGATGGGCATCCCGGTGGAGTACAGCTTCCACGAGCTGGGCCCGAGCCAGCACGAGATCGACCTCCGCTACACCGACGCGCTGACGATGGCCGACAACGTGATGACGTTCCGGCTCGTCGTGAAGGAGGTCGCGCAGGACCTCGGTGTGTACGCGACGTTCATGCCCAAGCCCATCGCGGGCGACTTCGGCTCGGGCATGCACACGCACCTGTCGCTCTTCGAGGGCGACGTCAACGCGTTCCACGACCCGGGCGACGAGCACGGCCTCTCGAAGGTCGGCAAGGCCTTCATCGCCGGCCTGCTCGCGCACGCGCGCGAGATCACCGCGGTCACGAACCAGTGGGTGAACTCCTACAAGCGGCTCAGCGTGCGGTACGAGGCACCCGTCTACGTGTGCTGGGCCCGCAACAACCGCTCCGCGCTGGTGCGGGTGCCCATCCCGAAGAAGGGCAAGGAGAGCTCGACCCGCATCGAGTTCCGCTCGCCCGACCCCGCGTGCAACCCCTACCTCGCGTTCTCGGTGATGCTCGCCGCGGGCCTGCGTGGTGTGGAAGAGGGCTACGAGCTGCCGCCCGAGGCCACGAACAACATCTTCCAGCTCACGCCAGAGGAGCGCGCCGCGGAGGGCATCCCGGCGCTCCCGCAGTCGCTCGGCGAGGCGATCGACGTGATGGAGTCGTCCGAGCTCGTCGCAGGCGTGCTCGGTGAGCACGTCTTCGACTACTTCATCCGCAACAAGCGCGCGGAGTGGGCCGACTACCGCGCCCAGGTCACACCGTTCGAGCTCGAGCGCTATCTCGGGACGCTCTGAGCGCCCGTCGCCGAGGACCGCCGTGCACACCCAGCCGCTGCTCGTGTTCCCAGATCCCCCACCGCCGCTGCTCGCGCAGACGCTCGACCTGGCGGGGTACTCGTGGAAGGCGTGCGCGAACGTCTCGACGGCGACCGCGAGCGAGCCCGCCGACGGGTGGGGCGGGGCGGTCCTCGTCGCCGACGAGGACCCCGAAGGCGCGTTCGGCATGGGACGCGCGCTGCGCAAGCGCGACTCGTCGGTCGAGCCGGTGCTGCTGCTGATCACCGGCGCGCAGCTGGTCGAGCTCGAGCTCCGCGAGGACCTGTTCGACGACTTCTGCCTGTCCCCGTTCCACCCGAAGGAGCTCGAGGCGCGACTTCGGCACCTCTTCTGGCGGAGCGGTCGGGGCACCGGCCCCGAGATCGTCGACTACGCGGGGCTCATCCTCAACCTGGAGACGTACCAGGCCGCGCTCGACGACCGCCCGCTCGACCTCACGTACATGGAGTACGAGCTGCTGAAGTTCTTCGCCACGCACCCGGGCAAGGTCTTCACGCGCGAGCAGCTGCTGTCACGCGTGTGGGGCTACGAGTACTACGGCGGCGCGCGCACGGTCGACGTGCACGTCCGCCGGCTGCGGGCCAAGCTCGGCGAGGAGCACGCCGGTCTCATCCAGACGGTCCGCTCCGTGGGCTACCGGTTCGGCCAGTCGCGCGCCTTCCCGTCCACCGGTTAGGTTCCCGGCGCGGCGGACGCCGCGGACAGGGGGGTCGGATGGACGAAGCAAAGTTCGAGAAGTGGGGCTCGCTGTCGGGCCTCGTCTTCGTGGTGCTCGGGTTGATCGGCGCCTTCATCGCGGGGTCACCGCCGAAGGTCTCGGACAAGGACGCGAAGATCGTCGAGTTCGTCGTCGACAACCAGGACGCGCTGAAGATCAGCTCCTACCTCGCCGGGCTCGGGATCCTCTTCTTCCTGTTCTTCCTCGGCGTCGTGTGGACGCGGCTGCACCGCGCTGAGGGCGGGAACGGCCGGCTCGCCGGAACCTCGGCGATGGCAGGCGTCGCCACGGTCGCCATCGCGGCCGCGGGCTTCGGGATCAGCGCCTACGGCGCGCTGCACCCCGACTCGTCGCCGTTCACGTACCGGCTCACAAACGTGGTGTTCGCGATCTTGGCCTTCGCGGCACTCGTCTTCGTCGAGGCGGCGTCGATCGTGATCATGCGGACGAAGTTCCTGCCCGCGTGGCTCGGTTGGGCGGGCATGGTGAGTGCGCTGCTCTGGCTCGTCGCCGGTGCCGGCGTGTCGACCGAGGACGACACGATCTTCGTGATCGGGTTCGTCGCGTTCATCGTGTGGGCGGTGTGGGTCGCCGTGTTCAGCGTGCTGCTGTTCCGGACTGCCGACGCCTAGCTGGATTCGGCGGCGTCGGTCTCGACGCGCCGGTGGGCGTCCTCGGAGAGGACGAATCCCGTCAGCGCGCTCCAGATCGCGCCGCCGAACATCACCGCGACGGGCACGACGAGCACCATCGCGACGACGAAGATGATCGCTCCCGGCACCAACGCATGATGCGTCTCTCAACGCCGTATTTCAAGGTGAAGGGACGCATCATGAGCAGGGGAACGTCTCGGGGCGCGTGCCCGTCGCGGCGGTGATCGCGTTCCAGGTGGCGGCGGCGGCGGCGGCGAACACCGCGTCCGACGCGTGGGCGCGTGGCGGCCCGGGGTCGTCGATCACGGTCACCTCGATCGGAGGGGTGTCCTGGGCGCGGAGGATGCCGAACGAGCGGATCGTCAGGTCGAGCACCTCACCGGTCTCGGGGTCGACCGCGATGCCCTCGCTGAGCACCCAGCCGAGCGCCATGTGCGCAGCACCGATGCAGTAGGAGCGCAGCACGACGTCATCGAGGGGATCGCCGGCCGCGACGCGCACCTCGACGCGCTCGACGCCGCGACCACCCGGCCGGACGACGACGCGCGCGCCGGCGACCGCGCCGTCGCGCGGGTCCGCGGCGGACGCATCGAGCAGCACGGCGCCGGTACGGTCGTCGCGCACCAGCGCCGCGCGGTCGACGCCCGCCGCGGCCAGCGCGCCCTCCACCAGGACGGTCAGCTCGGCGAGCGGCCACGCACGCAGCTCGGGCGAGGTCGGCGGCCCGGCGACCTGGACGCGCCGCCAGTCGGCATCCACCTCGAGCTCGTACGGCAGCGCGCCCGCGAGCTCGGGTACGACGTCGCCGACGACGGAGCCCTCGATGTGCACGACGCCGTCGCGCACGACCGACGCCGCGGCGATCGGTGGCCGCTTCGGGCCGAGCCGAACCACGTCCTCGCGCGCCAGGACGACCCGCACCGGCCGGCTGTGATGGTCGGCGAGCTCGCGCGCGACGTGCGGCGCGATCGAGTGCAGCTTCCCCCCGAAGGCGCCGCCGTTCGCGACGGGGGACGCGGGCGCACCGCCGGGCTCGCACCACGAGGCGTCGGGCTCGAGGTAGGCAGGCTCGACCCACGACGTCGCGAGCCGCACGCCCCCCGGTGGGCACGGCGGCAGCGCGAGCGGCGGCCGGCTCGCCGCGGTCGTCCTCCGCCCCTGGACCTTCCCCGCGCGGGCGCGGGCTTCGGCGAGCGACGGGGCCACGACCCAGCCGCCGGCGGCATCCGGCACCGCGACCGCCGCGGCCGCGGGCGCGGTGTCGTCGGCGAAGCCGCCGGCGCCGAGCGGGACGTCCGCGGCGACGCGCTGGTCGACCCCGCCTTCGAGTGCGGCGCGGCGTGCTGCCGTGTCGAGATCGCGCGCCGGCGCAGCCTCAGTCCCGGCCGCCGCCGCGTGGATCGCCTCGCGCACCGTGTTCCAGCCCGTGCACCGGCAGAGATGCGCCGCGAGCATGCGGTCGACGTCCACGTCGCGCACCTCGTCGCGCTCGAGGAGCCACGCGGCACGCACGACGATCCCCGGCGTGCAGAACCCGCATTGCGATCCGCCGCACGCGAGGAACGCCGCCGCCAGCCGGTCACGGAGCTCCGGCGCGAGCCCGTCGACGGTCGTGACCGACCGCCCGCCCACACGCGCGGCAGGCGTCACGCACGCGACCCGCGGCGCACCGTCGACGAGGACCGTGCAGCACCCGCACTGGCCTTGCGGGGCGCACCCGTCCTTCACCGAGCGGATGCCGAGCTCCTCGCGGAGCACGTCGAGCAGCGACGCCCCGGGCGGGACCGTCACGTCGACCGGCGTCCCGTCGCACTCAAAGGCGACCCGATCCGACGCGAGCATCTCGACCAGGCAGGATACGACCATGCCGTCATCCGCTCGCCGGGTCGATTCCGCTGCGGCGTTCCGGCCATCCGGCCACGCCTCCGCTGCATCTCCACCGATCTCCCGGCGCGCGTTCCTCACCGGTGCGGGGACGGTGGTCGCGGGCATCGCGATCGCCGGTGAAGGCACGGCCTGGGCGCGGGCGGCGGCGAAGCGGCCGCCGCTCTCGCCGCTCGTGCTCTCGAGCGACCTCTACGCGTCGCCGGACCCGCAGCGACTCGCGTTCGCGATCGCGAAGGGCGCCCGCTACGCGTCGGGCGCGCCCACGAAGGTGGCGGTCGCCGCGCCCGGCTCCCGCGACGGCCCCGTGTACCGCACGACCCTGCACCGGCGCGGTCTGCCGAAGGGCCGCGGCGTCTACGTCGCCGACGTCGTGCTCGACCAGCCGGGGGCGTGGAAGGCGCTCGCGCTCACCGAGGGACGGCGCGTGCCCTTTGCGCTCGAGGTGAAGCCGCAACCCGAGGCCCCGGTCGTCGGCGCGGCCGCGCCGCGGGCGCCATCGCCGACGCTCACCGACCCGCTCGGCGTGAAGCCGATCTGCACCCGCCACCCGCGCTGCCCGCTCCACACCGTGTCGCTCGCCGACGTCATCGGCACCGGGAAGCTCGTGGCGGCGCTCTTCGCCACGCCCGCGCTCTGCCAGAGCCAGTACTGCGGGCCCGTCCTCGACGAGCTGCTCGCGATCCGCGGACCGTTCACCGATCGCGTGACCTTCGTGCACGTCGAGATCTACCGGTCGAACCGCGGCGCGGACCTCGCGCCCACGGTCGAGGCCTGGGGGCTGCCGAGCGAGCCCTGGCTCTACACGATCGACGGCGCGGGCACGATCGTCGGCCGGATCGACGGCGCCTTCGGCGGCGACGAGATGCAAGCGCAGCTCGAGGCGCTGGCTCCCACGTAACGCGGGTCCGTCTTTGCGCCGCGGTGGGCTCCGGGGGCCGACTCCGGGCTCGGACAGAAGTTCGCCCTTCGGGCTCACTTAACTCGCGCGGAGCCGGCCCCCTCCGCCCGTGCTCGGAGATGCCGGTCGCCATGCGCCGCGATGCGCTGAGAGAAGAAGAGGGCCCGCCGGGTTCGCCGGCGGGCCCTCTCAGATGATCGCTCGGGCGGTGCCCGAGGCCAGATGGGTCAGCGTCGCCGCTTGGTCGCGCGACGCTTCGCCGGCTTGCGCGCGGTAGCGCGCTTCTTGGTCGCTCGCTTCTTGGTCGCTCGCTTCTTGGTCGCGCGCTTCTTCGTCGTGCGCCGCTTCGCCGGCTTGCGTGCGGTCCGGCGCTTGGTCGTGCGCTTCTTCGTGGCGCGCTTCTTCGTCGTCCGCTTCTTCGCGGTCTTGCGCGCCGGCTTGCGCGCTCCGGTCCGACGCTTCGTGGTGCGGCGCGTCGCCTTCTTCGCGGTGCGGCGCTTGGTGGTCTTCTTCGCCGCGCGCTTCTTCGCGGGCCGCTTCTTCGCCGCCTTCTTGACCGCGCGCTTCTTGGCGGGGCGCTTCTTCGCGGCCCGCTTCTTCGCGGCCTTCTTCGGCGCGGCCGGCTTCGCCGGCGCAGGGGAAGGTCGCGCGGTCGGCGCGGCAGGCGGAGTCGGCTGCCACGAAGGTGGTGACGGAGGGGGTGGGCTCGGCGGTGGCGGCGTCGACGGCCCACCGCCGAGCGGTGGGTTGGGCGGCCAGGTGGATGACATTGGGTCGCTCCCTTCGCGGATTGCGCTCACGCGCACGTCAAGCGTAATGGACAACGACCGCGATGGATAGGCAAACCGTCACCGAGACGAGCAATGGTGACGCGGCGTCACGCCGACGCGCGACGTCGAATCAGGAGAACGACTGGCCGCAGCCGCAGCTTCGCTCGGCGTTCGGGTTGTTGATCGAGAAGCCCGCGCCTTGCAACGAGTCCTTGTAGTCGAGCGTCGCGCCCTTGAGCATCTCGTGGCTCGCGGGGTCGATGACGACCTTCACCCCGTCGGTCTCGGTCTGCGCGTCGTCGGGCGCGATCTCGGTGTCGAAGAACATCTCGTAGCTGAAGCCCGAGCAGCCGCCGGGCCGGACCGCGACGCGGAGCACGAGCTCGGCGTCGCTGTCCTCGGCCGTCATGAGGTCGCGGACCTTCGCGGCCGCGGCCTCGCTCAGGTTGAAGACGTGGCTGGCATCCGTGACGGTGAACATCGACATGGTCGTGTCGTCCTGTCCCTCTCTCGCTCGCCTTCGACTCTACGCCCGATCGGCGTCACCGACGACCAGCGTGCTGCCGACGGTGACGTGACACGGCTCCGGGTCGTACAACGTCGCGAACTCGTTGACCCTTCCCGTGCCGGACTGCTCGACGACGCCCTCGCACAGCCCGCGGTGAAGGTTGCACACGAGCTCGGGATAGGCCTCCGCGAGCTCGCGGAACGGGCAGTGCAGGAACTCGATGCGCACGCTCCCCTCGGAGGTGCCGTCGCCGGGCCCGACCGCGGGCTCGAAGCCGAGGCGCTGCAGCTCCTGTTCGAGGGCCCGCACGCAGCTGCGGGTCCGCGTGCGCATGCCGACCTCGACGCCCCACGCACGCCCCGCGTCGGCCGCGTCGGCGGGGTCGGCGCCGACGCGCTCTGCGAGCGACGCGAGCAGGCCGGCGAGGAGCGCGTGCGCGGGAGGGTCGAAGCCGATCCCGGGCGCGCCGTCGGCGAGGAAGTAGAGGTGCTGGGGGCGGCCGACCCGGCCACGGCGGACGGCCTCGACGTCGACGATGCCGACCTCTCGGAGCCGCTCGAGGTGCAGGCGCACCGTGTTCGCATGGACGCCGAGCCGGTCGGCGAGGTCTTGGGCCGAGAGCGCCCGGGTAGAGGTCGAGAGCTCGCGGTACACGGCGTACCTCGTCTCGTCCGCAAGCGCCTTCAACACCGGCAGCTGCATCACGTTGACGTTAGCCAGAGCGAGGCATATTTTCAAGATCGGCATTGTTTTTTCGAGCACCCAGCCATCTCGAGGCACCCAGCCATGCAGAAGCCCGATCCCAACGACCCCGGAGCGCCGGTGCACACCCCCGAGGCGGGGCCCGCGCCGAGCGCCGACGCCGTCCGCCAGGCGCTAGCCGGCGTGATCGACCCCGAGCTCAAGGTGAGCATCACCGAGCTCGGCATGGTCGACGACGTCCTCGTCGGCGACGACGGCCACGTCCGCGTGCGGGTCGCGCTCACGACGGCGGGCTGCCCGCTGCGTCACCAGATCTCCCAGGAGGTCGAGTCGAAGGTCCGGGGCCTGCGGGGCGTCGCCGGGGTCACGGTCGAGTACTCGGAGATGACCCAGGAGCAGAAGTCCGCGGCGATGGCGCGCGCCCGCTTCCAGGCGCGTGAGGACGCGGCCCCCAACGAGGTGTCCGCGACGACGCGCGTGCTCGCGGTCGCGAGCGGCAAGGGCGGCGTCGGGAAGTCCTCGGTGACCGTGAACCTCGCCGCCGCCCTCGCGGCTCGGGGCCTGCGCGTCGGCGTGCTCGACGCCGACATCTGGGGCTTCAGCATCCCGCGCATGCTCGGCGTCGAGGGTCGCCTCGGCGGCGCCGAGGGCAAGATCCACCCCCACGTCGTGGAGGTGAGTGGCGGCGGCGCGCTGCATGTCGTGTCGATGGGCTTCCTCGTCGACGACGAGGCGACGGCCCTCATGTGGCGCGGGCTCGTGCTCACGAAGGCGCTCGAGCAGTTCCTCACCGACGTCCGCTGGGGTGAGCTCGACTACCTCCTCATCGACATGCCGCCGGGAACGGGCGACATCCAGATGGGTCTCGCCCGGATGCTCCCGCAGGCCGAGATGCTCGTCGTCACCACCCCGGGGCTCGCCGCGCAGCGCGTGGCGGTGCGCGTCGCCGACATGGCGCACCGGTCGTACATGAAGATCGCGGGCGTCGTCGAGAACATGACCGAGTTCGTCACCCCCGACGGCGAGCGCTTCCCGCTCTTCGGCTCGGGCGGCGGTGCCGCGCTCGCCGCCGAGATCGGCGCGCCCCTGGTCGCGCAGATCCCCATCGAGCCCGCGGTCGCCACCGGTGGCGACGAAGGAGCGCCCGTCGTCCTCCGGACCCCCGACAGCCCCGCCGGCAAGGCCTTCCACGACCTCGCCGCGAGGATCGTCGACGACCTGCTCCCGCCGATCGAGATGGCCGGCTGCACCGCACGCATCCTGGACCTCGCAGCAGAGGCGGCGGCGCAGGGCTGACGTGCGCTCGGCGCACCGTGGTGGGCTCCGGGGGCCCACTCCGGGCTCGGACAGAAGTGCGCCCTGCGGGCGCACTTAACTCGCGCGGAGCGGGCCCCCTCCGCCCTTCACAACTCGGGCCTGGTCACAGTCAGACGGGAGCCCACGCGCCGCGCGCGCTGGTGCCGGTCACCTTCCCCTCGGCCTTGAGCCGCAGCAGGTGCGCGTGCACCTGCCACCCGGCGGCGTCGACGAGCTCCTTCGGCAGGTCCTGGTCGCCATAGAGCGCGGCGACGATCTCCGAGATCTTCGCCTGCCCGCGCTTCTTCAGGAGGCGCAGCACCTGCTGCTCGCGCTGGCGGCGGTGCGCGAGGTACTCGTCGATGCGGGCACGGGGCTCCTCGATCACGTCACCGTGGCCGGGCGCGATGCGGGTCGTGCGCAGCTTGCGGAGCCGCTCGAGCGTCGCGAGGTAGGCGGTCATGTCGCCGCCGCGCTTGGGGCTGACGACCGACCAGGTGCCGTCGAGCACGGTGTCGCCCGTGAAGAGGACGCGCTCCTCCTCGAGCAGGAAGCAGAGGTGGTTCGGCGCGTGACCGGGCGTGTGCAGGACGTGCAACGCGAACTCGGTGCCTTCGATGGTGTCGCCCTCACCGATCACGCGGTCCGGGACGACATCGCTGTCCTTGTCGCGGTGCTTCCCGAACGCCAGCACCTCGGCCCCCGTCGCCTTCTTGAGGCGCGCGGTGCCTGGTGCGTGATCAGGGTGCGTGTGCGTGAGCACGACCCACCGCACGCGCTCCTTCATCGACGCGCCGACGA
This sequence comes from Acidimicrobiia bacterium, assembly GCA_036559825.1. Taxonomy (GTDB): domain Bacteria; phylum Actinomycetota; class Acidimicrobiia; order IMCC26256; family PALSA-555; genus DATBSK01. Next base: position 12,598 of record DATBSK010000007.1, read on the forward strand.
TCGCGCTGACGTGGCTCCGGTCGTCGGGGCCCGGGTCGATGACCGCGACCTCGTCGATGCCGACGAGGTAGGTGTTCGTGCCCGGGCCGGTGAACGGTCCCGGGTTCGGGGCGACGACGCGCCGGACCAGCGGTGAGAGGGCGCTCGGCACCCCCGGCGTCATGTCCGGCATCAGTGGGCTTCCACATGTCGGCGGTGCGAGGTCGTGGAGTGCGCGATCGCATCATCCCGGCGCCGGGCCGCGTCGAGGTCGTCGCCGGGCAGGCGCACTTGCCACGCGCGTGCGCCTTCCACCTCGGCCAGGGCCGTGGTGGGGTCGCGCCATGCCCCGTCGACGGCCGCGAACAGGTCTGCGGTGCTGTCGAAGCGCGACAGCGCCTCGACGCTCCGGTAGGTCGGGTAGATGAGCTCCAGCTCCCTCCGGCGCGCCCGCTCCATCGCGGCGGAGGGGCGGACCCACGCCGAGGCGATGGTCTCGAGCTCGTCGTGCAGATAGGTGTGCCCGACCGGTGCCGGCGCGAGGAAGAACCAGGTGTCGTAGCGCCGCGGCGCAGGAGGCGGCGTGATCCAGTGCCCGAAGACGCGCAGGCAGGCGGCGTCGAGCACGAGGCCTGCGTCCCGGACGACGTCGACGAACGACCGCTCGCGTGCGGCGACCGCCGCGCGCGCAGCATCGAGCGCGTCGACGACCTCGGGCGTCGCGTGCTCGCCGGTCACGCCATCGCGCGCGAGCAGCACACCGGCCTCTTCGAACGACTCGCGGATCGCGGCGACCCAGAACCCGAGGCCGCCGGCCTGATGACCCAGCTGTGCGCTGGCAGCAGTCTCGTCGACGCCGGTGACGAGATCGCGCATCGCACGGCTGCGATCGTCGTCGTCGACGGCACCACCGGGGAACACGTACGCGCCGGCGACGAACACGGACGAGAGGTTGCGGCGCAGCATGAAGACCTCGATGCCCGCCGGTCCCTCGGGAGCGTCGCGCACGAGCATCACGGTCGCCGCGTCGCGTGGCTCCACCACAACAGTCTACGGGAGCGTCGGTCGCGACCAGCGTGTGTGTGCGCGCGTCATCGAGCACGACGCGTCGTGCGTTGTCAGGCGGGCTCGAGGAGGCTCCGGCGCTCCGACTCGTTCAGCCCGCCCCAGATGCCGTGCGGCTCCCTGATGCGCAGCGCGTACTCGAGGCATTCGGTGCGCACGACGCACCCACCGCAGATCTGCTTCGCCCGCGCCTCACGCGCGTCGCGCTCGGCTCGGGGCTCGGGCAACGTCGGCGCGAAGAACAGCACCGACTCGGGGCCGCGGCACGCCGCTCTCCGCTGCCACGCCTGTTCGACCATCCGAACGGCCATCGCGTCCCCCCTGACTGGACGGCCCGTCCAGGGCGCGGAACCTACCGCCGCATCCCGCGACCCTCAAGGGGCGATCACGAGGGCTCGGCGGCGCCCGATCGCTTCCGCCCGCGTGCCCGGTCCCGGTAGTCGCGCGCGCCCCCGGTCTCGGGCTCGACCTCGAGCACGACGCCGTCGACCGCGATCACCCGCACCGGATCACCGGCGGGGATCGGGGTGGCGCGGTTCGTGCGGGCCCGCCACCGGGCGTCCCGGATCTCGACGACGCCGTCGGGGTCGATGGGCGCGGCCGCGATGCCCATCTCGCCGATCATCCCTTCGCGCCCGATCGTCGGCGTCGAGAACCGGGCGCGGATGAACGGCGGGATCGCGAACACGTAGAAGAGCGTCACCCCGATCACGACGAGCGCGAGCAGCCACCACGCGGGGCGGAGCTCGGCGTCGCCGCCGTACAGGAAGATCGTGCCGGCCACGAGCGACGCGCCGCCGATCGCGGTCCAGGTGCCGAGCCCCCCGGCTTGTGCGTCGATCGCGAAGCCGACCGCCGAGACGAGGAGGAGCGCGATCGCCCACCATCGCACGGGCAGCCCGGCGAAGCCGTAGCCCGCGCCGATGATGCAGACACCTCCGGCCGCGGCAGCGAAGCCGACACTCGCGGCGAAGAACTCGAACACGATGAGCGCGAGCCCGGCGACGAAGAGGAAGTACGCCAGCGCGGGGCCGAGCAGCGCGTGCTCCACCTGGCCGCCGATGCCGAGACTGTCGAACACGACGTCCTGGTTCGGCTGTCGTCGCCGGTCACGGCCCTTTCCGATGACCTTCGCCGTCGAGAGGTGCACGTCGCCGGCAGCCGTGCGCACCGTGGTGCCGTCGAGACGGACGATCGTCTCGCCGAGCGTCGGTCTCACGCCGTCGACCGCGCCGGTCGAGGCGGCAGCCGCGGCCGATCGTGCATGGTTGGTGAGCCGCGCCGCGGCGTCGGGATCACGCCCGTTCACGCGCGCGAGGCGGCGGAGCGCCGCGCGCACCTCCGCGCTGCTCGAGGCGCTGGGGTCGTCGAGCTGCACGGGGCGTGCCGCGCCGACGTCGGAGCCGGGCGCGGCGAACGCCGCGTGCGCCGCCTCGACGAGGAGCGTCGCGCCGCCGCTCGCGTCGGCGCCAGGTGGCCCGACCCACGCGACCACCGGCACCCGCGACCGCCGGACGACGCGCACGAGGTCGTCGACCGACGTGTTGACCGTCCGAGACGAGTCGATCTGCAGCACGACCGCCGTGAGGCGATCGTCGTTCGCACGCGAGATCGCGTCGCTCACGAGGTTCGCGTTCGGCGGGTCGATCGCGCCCTCGACCTGCACGACGAGGATGCCGCGACGCCCTGGTGGCGCGGCGCGTGCATCCGGAGCGAGCAGGAACACGGCCGCACCGAGGAGCGCCAGCCCCGCGATCACCCGAATCAGGCGGAGACGATGGCGCAAACGGGCTCTCCTACGCTCTCGGGGATGCACCTCGCGCAGCTGTGCGCCGCCTCGCGGGTGCTCGTCGTCGCGGGCAAGGGTGGAGTGGGCAAGACGACGGTGACCGCGGCACTCGCGGTGGCCGCCGCCCGCTCCGGCACGAGCGTGCTGATCGTCGAAGTGGAAGGCAAATCGGGCCTCGCGGCGACGCTCGGCATCCCGCAGCTCGCCTATGCGGAGACGGACGTCCGCCCCGGGATCCGCGCCCGCACGCTCACGCCGGAGCAGGCGCTGCTCGAGTACCTCGAGGAGCGTGGCCTCCGCCGGATCTCGAAGCGCCTGGTCCGCTCGGGTGCGCTCGACGTGGTCGCGACCGCGGTGCCGGGGATGAAGGACATCCTCGTGCTCGGCAAGGTGAAGCAGCTCGAGCGCGCGGGCGTCGCGGACCTCGTGATCATCGACGCGCCGGCCGCCGGCCACGCGATCACGTTCCTCACGTCGGCACGCGGCCTGCTCGACGCGGTCCGCGTCGGGCCGGTGCGCACGCAGGCCCAGGACGTCATGGAGCTCCTCACCGACCCGACGCGCTGCCGCGTGATGCTCGTCACGCTCCCCGAGGAGACCCCCGTCAACGAGCTCGTGGACACTGCCTTCGCGCTCGAGGACCGCGTCGGCGTCTCGCTCGCGCCCGTGGTCGTGAACGCGTTCCCGGGCGACCTCGAGCTCGCAGGCCGCTGGGTGGCAGCGGACGCCGCGACGAGCGGCGTCGCGCTGCCGCCGGTCGACGCGTCCGCGCTCGACGAGGCCGCGGCGTTCGGCGACGAGCGGCACGCGCTCGCACGCGCGCAGGCGGAACGCCTCGCGCAGCTGCTGCCCCTCCCGCAGATCAAGCTCCCGTTCGTCTTCGGCGAGATCGGCCCGGACGAGGTCGAGCGGCTCGCGGACGCCCTCACGGACGAGGTGGCGGCGTTCCCCGAGCCCGGCGCATGACGACGCTGGAGGCGCTCGTGCGCGACCGCGGGGTCCTCGTCTGCTGCGGAACGGGCGGCGTGGGAAAGACGACCACCGCTGCGGTGCTCGCCCTCGCCGCGGCGCGCGCCGGACGTGACGCCGTCGTCGTGACGATCGACCCGGCGAAGCGTCTCGCCGACACCCTCGGCCTCGAGGAGCTCGGCAACGTCACGCACGAGATCCCACGCGACCGGTGGGACCGGTCGGGGACGGGCGCGCCGGGCGGCCGCCTGTCCGCGCTGATGCTCGACACCCGCTCGACCTTCGACGCCCTCGTGTCGCGCTACGCGCGCACACCGGAGCAGTCGGAGCGCATCCTCGAGAACCGCTTCTACCGCAACATCGCCGGCGCGCTCTCGGGAACGCAGGAGTACATGGCGATGGAGAAGCTCTTCGAGCTGCACGACGAGGGCGGCCACGACCTCATCGTCGTGGACACGCCGCCGACGCGTCACGCGCTCGACTTCCTCGACGCGCCGGCGCGGCTCACCCGCCTGCTCGACAACCGGATCTTCCGATTCCTCATGGTGCCGGCGCGCACCGGTCTGCGCGTCGCGGGCTTTGCGGTGCAGGCGTTCTTCCGCGCAGTGGGGAAGGTCATCGGCACCGAGACGATCGAGGACATCGTCGCGTTCTTCCGTGCGTTCGAAGGGATGGAGCAGGGCTTCCGCGACCGGGCGTCGATGGTGACCGAGCTCCTCGGGGCCGACGAGACGGGCTTCGTGCTCGTGACGTCGCCGCGACGGGACTCGGTCGAGGAAGCCGAGTTCTTCGCCGAGCGGCTGCTCGCGTCGGACCTGCGCGTCGCGGCACTCGTCGTCAACCGGGTGCATCCGCAGTTCGAGACCGCCACACCGATCGACGCGCTGCGGGCGCGAGCCGAGGAGCTGCGCGCCGCTGCCGCCGCCGCCGGCGACGCGCGCCCGGCGATGGAGCGGTTGGCGGCGCGCTACGCGAACCTCGCCGACTACGCCGAGCTCGGACGGCGAGAGCGCACGCAGCTCGACGACGCCGCGCAACGCATCGGCGCTTCCGCGGTCGCGTTCGTCCCCTCGCTCGCCCACGACGTCGTCGACTTCGCCGCGCTCGACGCGGTCGCGGCACACCTGCTCGGCTAGCCTCCGCGCCCGTGGCACCTCCGTCGGTCGACGCCGCGAGCGGCGTCTCCTCCGTCGCCGACCGTCGCGGCCGCTCGGCCCCGGCGAGGGTTCTCGTGGCCGCGGACGGAGCGTGGGTGCGTGCGCAGGTGCGTCGCGCGCTCGAGGGGCGTGACCTCGAGGTGCTCGAGGTCACGAAGGGCGCCGAGGTTCGCGAGGCGGTCCGCGCGCACCATCCGGACCTCGCGATCCTCGACCTGGAGATCGCGAACATGGGTGGGATCGCGGTCGCGATCGACCTCCATCTGGAGGCGTCCGCCGACCGCCTGCCCGACGTCCCGATCCTGCTGCTCCTCGACCGCGAGCACGACCGCTTCCTCGCCAAGCGTGCGTCCGCCGACGCCGAGCTCGTGAAGCCCGTCGACCCCGGCACCCTCCGCCGCACGGTGAAGCGCCTCCTCGCCGAGCGCGCTCCCGCCTGAGCCTCCCCTTACACCGGGTTCGGCACCGGGGTGAAGCCCGGGAGGAGGCCGAGATCGGCGCAGAGCTGCTGGGCGGGGACGACGCCGCCGGCCCAGTCCGCCGCATTGCGGTCCGTCGCGAGCCACGCGACGACGGCGCCGATCGCCTCGGGCGGCGCGGCCACGCTCGCGTCGAACCCGAAGTCGCCCATGTCCTGGAACATGCGCTCGGTCGCGACGAAGCCGGGATCGACGTTGAGCGCGATCACGCCGGTGCCGCCGAGCTCCTGGTGCAGGACGCCGGCGAGGCGGTGCAGGGCCGCCTTCGACATCGCGTAGCCGAGCCCCCAACCCCCTTCGCCCGCGGGCGCGGGCGGATCCATCGAGCCGGCGGTCGACGTGATGGCCGCGACGAGTCCGCTGCCGCGCTCGATCATCTGCGGGAGCACGAGCTTGGTGAGCAGGATCGGCGCCATGACGTTCGCCTCGAGGTGCTTGTCGAGCAGCTCGAGCGGCGTCTCGAGCACGCGGTCCATGTGACCGGGGCCGATGTAGCGGCCGTTGTTGACGAGGACGTCGATGCGGCCCCAACGCTCGAGCACGGTCGCGACGGCTGCGCCGAGGGACGCGCGGTCGAGCAGGTCCGCCGGCAGCACGAGCGCCTCGTGCCCCGCGTCGGCGATCATCTGCGCGGTCGTCGCGAGGCTGCCCGGGAGCGGACGGGTGTCGGTCTTGTGCATCGTCGACGAGTGCTCACGCTCCTCGCCCTCCTGCACCGACCGCGCCGTGATCGCGACGTCGAAGCCCGCCTTCGCGAGCTCGGTGGCACATGCCTTGCCGATCCCCCGGCTCGCGCCCGTCACGAACGCCACGCGCCTGCTCACGAAGCGGATCGTAGGGCCGGGGGAGGCACCACTACACTCGACGACTCCTACGGGCTGTGGCGCAGTTTGGTAGCGCGCTTCGTTCGGGACGAAGAGGTCCCGGGTTCAAGTCCCGGCAGCCCGACGAGACCTGAAGCACGTGATGCGTCCCTGGACGTCATCACGAGGGTCGAGGGACGCCTCTTGAAGATCATCAAGATGCGTCTCTGAACCCTCCCAGTGACGGTGAGGGACGCATCATGTGAGCAGCTCGGCGAGCTGGACGGCGTTGAGCGCCGCTCCCTTGCGGAGGTTGTCGCCCGCCACCCAGACGTGCAGCGTGTTCGGCTGCGTCGGGTCCTCGCGCAGCCGCCCCACGAGGACGGGATCGACGCCCGCGCTCTCGAGGGGCGTGGGAGAGCCGTCGGCACCGTCGACGAGGGTCACACCCGGGGCCTGCTCCAGGACGGCGGCCGCGTCGGCGCGTGACAGCGGGTCGCGCAGCTCGAGGTTCACGCTGAGCGCGTGCCCGACGTAGACGGGCACACGCACGCACGTCCCGGTCACTCGGAGGCCCGGCTCGTGGAGGATCTTCCGGCTCTCCGTGACGAGCTTCCACTCCTCCGACGTGTAGCCGCCGTCGCGCAGCGACCCGGCGAGCGGGATCACGTTCCCGGCGATCGGCCGGTCCCACTGCTCGCCCGGGACGATGGCCCCGTCGATCGCCCCTGCTCGCCTGAGCACGTCCTCCTGGCCCGCGCCCTTCGTCCACTGCTCGGCGAGCTCGTGGATACCCGCGGTGCCGGCACCCGACACCGACTGGTACGTCGACACGATCATCCGCTCGATGTGCGCGGCGCGGTGCAGCGGCGCGATCGCGGTGACGAGGACCAGCGTCGTGCAGTTCGGGCACGACACGATGCCCTCGGGTCGGTCGTCCAGGTCCTCGGGGTTCACCTCCGCGATGACGAGCGGGACGCGGGGATGGTCACGGAACGCGGCCGACTTGTCGATCACGATCGCGCCCGCGGCGGCGGCGCGGGGTGCCCAGTCGCGGGCCAGATCGTCCTCCACGTCGACGAACACCATCTCGAGGCCGTCGAAGCAGCCCTCGCGGAGGACCTCACACGTGACCTCGCGGTCACCGAACGCGAGCTTTCGACCCTCCGATCGAGGCGACGCGAACGCGCGGAGCTCGGCCACGGGGAACGCCCGCTCGTCGAGCACCCGGAGCATCTCAGTGCCGACGAGGCCCGTCGCGCCGAGCACCCCGACGCGCACGCCCTTCGTCATGTCGCTGCTCCGAGCTCGAAGGCGTCATGGAGGGCGTGCACGGCGCGCTCGACGTCGTCCTCGGCGACGACGCACGAGATCCGGATCGACGACGTCGAGATCATCTCGATGTTGACGCCCGCCCCGGCGAGCGTCTCGAACATGGTCGCGGCGACACCCGGATGCGTCTTCATGCCCGCACCGACGAGCGAGACGCGCCCGACCGACTCGTCGGACGTGAAGCCGCTCGCCTCGACGTCGACGACGACGTGCTCCATCACCTTCTTGGCGCGCCCGAGATCCTCCTTCGGGACCGTGAACGAGATGTCGGTGTGCCCTTCCGTCGAGACGTTCTGGACGATCATGTCGACGTTCACGGCCTCGTCCGCGAGCGCGCGGAACACCGTCGCCGCGATCCCCGGACGGTCGGGGACGTGCGCGATCGTGACCTTCGCCTCGGTGGTGTCATGGGTGACACCCGAGATGATCGCCTGCTCCATCGCCGCGTCCTCCACCTCCTGGTCCGAGACGACCTGCGTGCCCGGCTCCCATGTGAAGCTCGACCGCACGTGCACGGGAACCCCGTGGTTGCGGGCGAACTCGACCGACCGCAGCGCGAGCACGCGCCCGCCGGTCGCTGCCATGTCGAGCATCTCCTCGTAGGAGACGCGGCCGAGACGACGCGCGCCCGGCACGATGCGCGGGTCGGCCGTGAAGACGCCCGCGACGTCGGTGTAGATCTCGCACACGTCGGCGTCGAGTGCCGCGGCGAGCGCGACCGCGGTGGTGTCGGAGCCTCCACGCCCGAGCGTCGTGATGTCGGACGCCGTGGAGACCCCCTGGAACCCGGCGACCACTGCGATCGCCCCGTCGCGGACCGCGTCGCGGAGGCGATCGGCCTTCACGTCGAGGATCTTCGCCCGCCCGTGCGAGGTGTCGGTGACGATGCCGGCCTGCGACCCGGTGAAGCTCACGGCGTGCTCGCCCCGATCGATGATCGCCATGCAGAGCAGCGCGATCGAGATGCGCTCCCCCGCGGTGAGGAGCATGTCCATCTCGCGCCCGGACGGTGCGGCCGACACGTCGTGCGCGAGCCGCTCGAGCTCGTCGGTGGTACGCCCCATCGCCGAGACCACGACGACCACGTCGTGACCGCCACGACGCGTCTCGACGATGTGGTCGGCGACGGCCTTGATGCGTTCGGGGTCGGCCACGGAGGTGCCGCCGTACTTCTGCACGACGAGGCTCACGACGCTCGATGGTACCGGCGCTCCACCGCAGGTCTGCGGCCGTTACGACGGGCGTCAGCAGCGGAGCGAACGCCAGCACCGGGAGCGAGCGTGAGACGCCCGCGGGCATACCGGCGGCGCAGCGAGCGACCAAAGGGAGGCGGCCTGGTTAGGCTGCCCGGCCGTGTCGAAGCAGTCGAAGCGCGAACGTCAGCGCCAGAACCGTGAGGCGCGCCGCGAGTACGAGGAGCGGCTGACCCGGCGCCGGAAGACCTGGCGAGCGGTGCGCACGTTCGCCATCATCGCCGTCCCGATCCTCGTGGTCGGCATCATCCTGAGCGTCGCGAGCGGCGGCTCCGACGACAGCACGAAGAAGAGCGCGGCGAACGACTGCGCGAACGTGAAGACGCCCCCCGCCAAGAACGTGTCGTTCCCGGCGCCGCCGCCGCAGACGCTCGACCCGACCCAGGTCCAGCAGGCGACCATCGACACGACGTGCGGGACGATCGAGATGACCCTCCTCTCGCAGGCGTACCCCGTGTCGGCGAACAACTTCGTCTTCCTCGCGCAGCAGGGCTTCTACGACGACCTCGCGGTCGTGCGCGCGGCCAAGGGGTTCGTGGTCCAGGCGGGGAGCCCGACGCAGTCGAACGACGGCGGCCCCGGGTACACCGTGCAGGGAGAGCTGCCAGCGACGCAGCCCGGGCAGCCTGCGTACCCGAAGGGCACGGTCGCGTGGGCGAAGACCGGCAGCGAGCCGGCCGGCACGATCGGCTCGCAGTTCTTCATCGTCACCGGTGACGCGAGCCAGCTCCCGCCCGACTACGCGGTGCTCGGCACGGTGACGAAGGGACTCGACGTCGCCCAGCGCATCGAGAAGCTCGCGCCCGCGAGCGGCGACGGCCCCCTCACCAGGCCGGTCGTGATGAAGAAGGTGACGATCACCCCGCAGGAGATCGTGACCACCACCGCGCCGCCCTCGACCTGATCGGTTGCGATCAGGGGAGGCCGGGGACGGTCTCGCCGGCCGCGTGCGTCTGCGCCTCGCGGCCCCGGTACACGGTCACCGACCCCGCGCCCGCCACGCGCCACGACCCGGTGCGGTCGCGCACGAGCGCGGTCTCCTCGTCGATGCCGACGAGCCGCGCCGTGCGCGGGAGCAGGTCGATCGACCGCTCACGCAGGTGGTCGGCGGCCGTGCCGTGGTAGGGGAACACGGCGAGGTCGGCGACGACGCCGAGGCCGACCGTGTACGCACCGCCGCGCGGGTCGACCATCGGATCGCACACCAGGGTGGCGCCCGCGCCCGACGCCGCCAGCACGCCGCCCGAGTGGTACGCGGCGAGCATCGCCTCCCAGAGCGACGAGCCCTTGAGCACGGACCGCAGGTGGAGCGGCGAACCGTCCGACAGGTAGACGATCCGCGCCTTGCGGACCGCGTCGGCGAGCTTCGGGTCGTCGGCCTCGGCCCGCCGCAGGACCATCAGCGGCCGCACCTTCGCGCCGAGTCCGCCGAAGTACGCGGCCGCTCGCTCGACGACGCGGTCGGGGTGCTCGAACGCCGCGGCCGTCGGGAGGACGAACACCTCCTTGGCGTCGCACGCCGCGAGCAGCTCCTGGTCGAGCTCGCGACAGCCGTCGCGCCACTCGCCTCCGCCGACGAGCGCGAGCGTTCCCACCGCGGGCGCGGGACTCACGCGGCGAGCGTAGGCGAGCGCGGCACTCGCGGACCGGGACTCGCGCGGCCGCGGATCTGGGCACAATGGGGACGTGGCCGAGCGCTCGCATCCGGGCTCCGTGCGCGAGCGGGACCTCTACGTGCTCCTGGGCGTCGAGCCGGGGGCGACCACCGACGAGATCGCCGCCGCGTTCCGCGCGAAGGCGAAAGAGCTGCACCCCGACCGAGCGCCGGACGACCACGACGCGAGCGAGCAGTTCAAGGCGCTGTCGCGCGCGTACAGCACGCTGACGCGACCGCGGGCCCGCGCCGCGTACGACGCCCGGCGCTCGGAGACGCCGGCTCCCTCACCCGCACCGCAGCCGCGCCGCGAGATCCTCGGGACGCGCCGCGCGGCGCGGTGGGCGGTCGGCGGCGGCATCGCGTGCATCGTGGCCGGGCTCGCCATCAGCCCGGTGCTGCTCGGCATGCGGACGAGCCCCGACACCATCGGGCGCGACGTGACGCTGTGGATCGTCGTCGCGAAGCTCGTCGTCTGCGGCGTGGTGCTCGCGGGCGCCGGCTGGTGGCGGCTCCTCACGCTGGGGGGCCGCGGGCAACGCGGGTAAGGGGTCGCGTTGCTACCGGGCGGTAACATGCCCGGTCATGACGATCAAGCGCGTGGGAGTGGTCGGCTCGGGGATCATGGGCTCGGGCGTCGCGGAGGTGGCGGCGAAGGCCGGGTTCGAGGTGGTGCTGCGGAGCCGGGCACAGGCGTCCGCCGACGCAATGGTGGCGGCGCTCGAGCGGTCGCTCGCGAAGCAGGTCGACAAGGGCCGGCTCGACGACGCCGACCGCACCGCGGCGCTGGGGCGCGTGCGCGCCGTCACCGACCTCAGCGAGCTCGCCGACGCCGACCTCGTGCTCGAGTCGGTCGTCGAGGACCTACCCACGAAGCTGGCGCTGTTCACCGAGCTCGACGGGATCTGCGCCGACCACGCCGTGCTCGCCACGAACACGTCGACGCTCTCGGTGGCGGCGATCGCCGCGAGCACCCAGCGGCCCGACCAGGTCTGCGGGATCCACTTCTTCAACCCGGCGCAGGTCATGACCGTCGTCGAGGTGGTGCGGGCGGTGACGTCGTCCGACGAGACGATCGCAGCGGCGCGGGAGTTCGCCGAGGCGTGCGGCAAGGACGTCGTCGACGTGCGCGACGAGGCGGGGTTCATCGTGAACGCGCTCCTCTTCCCGTACCTGAACGACGCGGTGAAGCTCCTCGCCAGCGGCGTCGCCAGCCGTGACGACATCGACACCGCCATGAAGGGCGGCTGCAACTTCCCGATGGGCCCGCTCGAGCTCCTCGACCTCGTCGGGCTCGACACGTCGCTGTCGATCATCGAGGCGCTCCACGCCGCCTCGGGCGACCCCGGCGACGCGCCGGCGCCGATGCTCGCCGAGCTCGTGCAGGCCGGGAAGCTCGGCCGCAAGAGCGGCCAGGGCTTCTACTCCTACGCCAAGTCGTAGAAGACTCGCGTCCGATGCGGAGCGAACGGCCGCGGGCCGGGTATCCCGGCCCGCAGTGAGCGACGCCATGAAGGCGGAGCGAACGGCCGCGGGCCGGGTATCCCGGCCCGCAGTGAGCGACGCCATGAGGGCGGACCCCTGGCTCATGCGGACGTACTCGGGTCACTCGTCGGCCCGTGCA
>DATBSK010000008.1:0-9473 GCA_036559825.1 Acidimicrobiia bacterium
GGATACGAGTTCGAGCCCATGGTCGCGCTGACCGCCGCGTCCGGCGCCACGACGTCGGCACGTCTCCAGACGGGCGTGCTGGGCAACGACTACCGCCATCCGGTGCTCGTCCACCGGATGGCGGCGCTGCTGGACGTGGTGTCGGGCGGCCGCTTCGTGCTCGGCATGGGGGCAGGTTGGATGACCTCGGACTACCAAGCCGCCGGGCTCGACCTCGATCCCCCCGCAGTCAGGATCGACCGTCTGGAAGAGGCGATCGCGGTCGTGAAGGGGCTCTTCGCCGACGCCCCGTTCACCTTTGCCGGCGAGCACTACCGCATCAGCGACCTCGACGGGCTCCCGAAGCCCGTCCAGCGCCCGCATCCACCGCTCTTCCTCGGCGGTGGCAGCCCGCGCGTGCTGCGCCTCGCTGGGCGTGAGGCCAACGTCGTCGGCGTGAACGCGAGTCTGCGGCGCGGAACCCTCGGCACCCACGCGATCCGCGACCTGTCACCCGATCGGGTCGTCGAGAAGATCGGTTGGGTCCACGAAGGTGCGCGGGCGGCCGGGCGCTCGCCCGGTGATGTCGAGCTCGAGATCAACCTGTGGCTGGCGCGCATCACCCGCACCGTCGATGACGGTCGCGACTTCCTCGAGCGCATGGCTGCGACGCACGAGGTGGAGCCGGCGATCCTCGCAGAGTCGCCGAGTGTGCTCGTCGGCACGGTCGAGCAGTGCGTCGAAGCGTTGCAGCAACGGCGCGAGGAGCTGGGCTTCACGTGCATCCAGCTCGACGCCGGCCATCCGAACCCTCGGATCGACGACTTCGCACCGCTGATCGCCGCGCTCAGCTGACGAGCAACGACCGGACGCCCGCGACGCAATCGAGTGCGGTGTCGTCATCACCGGCGACGGCGACGAGGTCAAAGGACCGCGCGCCGGCATCCACGTAGGGCTGCAGCGCGTCAGCGACGTCGTCGACCGTGCCGTGGGGTGCGTACTGCTCGAACCTCCCGAAGTCGGTCTTGTACAAACCCTCCATCGCGGGCGCGAGATGGCGGCGCGCATCTGCCGGGGTGTCGCCGAAGCCGCACCACACGAGCAGCTCGTGATGCCACGTCACACCCTCGCGACCATCTTCGACAGCGCTTGTCTCGACGGCCTTCGTGGTCCTCGAGAACCGGTCCGGCGAGACCCAGACGCCCAGCCAGCCGTCGCCGTATCGCGCTGCGCGTACGAGGGCGGCGTCGGAGCGCCCGCCGACGAGGATCGGGATCGGTGGATCGGGCGTCGGGTGGATGGTCGCCCCGTCGATCGTGAAGTGCTCGCCGTGGAAGGTGACGGTGTCGCCGGCGAGCAGGCCGCGGAGCACCTCGAGGGACTCGTCGGTCCTCCGACCTCGCGTCGCCGGATCGACGCCGGCGATCTCGACCTCGTGCCGGTCCTCACCGCCGATGCCGACGCCGAACACGATTCGCCCCGGCGCGAGCGACGCGAGGGTCGAGACCTGGCGAGCCACGAGGACGGGATGCCGCAGGGGCAGGAGATAGAGCGCGAGGTGGACCGGAAGGCGGGGGTGCGCGACGGCGAGCGCTGTCGCCTGGATCAGCCCGTCGTAGCCCCGCCCGTCGTGGAAGCTGACATGGTCGCCCACGCACACGTGGTCGAGCCCCAGGCGCTCGACCTGCTCGAGCCACGGACGCAGCGAGCTCACGTCGCCTTCGAGGCTCGCATGCGGGACCCGCACGCCGACTCGGACGGGCGCACGATGCCGATCATCGGCGCCGGAAGTCATCCTCTCGGCCCTTCGACGGCGAGGACGAGGCGGTCCACGAGCTCCGAGCGAGCGGTGCGCTCGGTTCGGTACTCGCGGATCTCCCCGCCGGCGACGTGCACCACCCGTCCGGTGATGTCGCCCGCGGCCGGACTCGCGAGATACGCGACGACCGCGGCAACGTACTCGGGAGCCAGGTCGAGGCGGCTCGAGCTCCCGTCGCGGAACCCGGCGTCGAGCAGCTCCGCGTTGAGTCGCGTCCGAGCTCCGGGCGAGATCGCGTTGACCGTGATGCCGTGCGCACGTCCTTCCGCGGCGGCCGTCAGGGTCGCGGACCAGAGCGCCGCCTTCGCCGCCCCATATGCGAGCGAACCGGCGAAGCGATCGTCGAGGGCGACCTCCGACACCGTGTTCACGATGCGCCCGTACCCCTGTTCGCGCATGATCGGGAACGCAGCGCTCATCGTCCCGAGCGCGGCCTGCAGGTGCACCGCGAACAGGGCCTCGAGCTCGGTGACCATGGGTGCTTCGACCGTGCCACCACCGGCGGCGAACCCGGCGTTGTTCACCACGATGTCCACGCGCCCGAACGCCGCACGGGCGGCCACGACGACGCCCCGCCCACCCGCGAGCGACGCGACGTCGCTGTGGTCCGCGACCGCGCGGCCGCCGGCGCGCGTGATCTCGGTGACGACGTCGTCGGCGGGCGCGCGGCTGGCACCGTGCCCGTCGATGTCCACACCGAGATCGTTGGCGAGAATCGCGGCCCCGCGCGCAGCAAGCGTCAGTGCATGTGCCCGCCCGAGACCGCGCCCAGCACCCGTGACGACCGCGACCCGGCCGTCGAGCCGTTCGGTCATCCGTCCGACCGCGCCGACGGGTCGGCAAGCAGCGGCGCGAGACGCGTGCAGATCGTCTCCACGTGCCGAGCGGTGAGCGCCTCGGGCATCCCGCCGATCGACGCCCAGAGGAACACCGTGTCCACCGGCGCGCCCGCGCCGAGCTCCAGAATCCGCGCGGCCATGTCCTCCGGTGTCGCGTGCACGAAGCCGCCGAGCGGCGCACCCAGCTCCCGGCCGCGGACCTTCTCGGGATCGACGGGCTTCGGCGTGGGCTTGCCGGTCCCTTCGACCATGTAGTGGCGGTACGAGTCGAGCTGGTACGCGAGATGCTTCGACACGACGGGCCAGTCCGCCTCCGGGTCGTCGGTCACCCAACCCTGGATGCCACCGGCCATGCGGGCACGTCCGACGTCGTGGCCCGCCTCGCGCAGGCCCGCGACGTACGGATCGCGCAACGCCGCATTGACCGAGAGCAGCCCCTCGCCCAGCCGGCCCGCCCGCTTCGCGCCCTGTGGTCCCTGGTAGCCAAGCCAGATGGGGAGGCGCTCCTGCACCGGATCCGGTGTGACGCGCCGCTCGGCCCACAGGGCGCGCAGCTCGCGCACCCGCTGATCGGTCGTGCCGTACCGATGGCCGATGTCGGCGCCGAAGAGCTCGAACTCCGGGACGCGGTACCCGGCGCCGAGCCCCAGATCCACGCGCCCACCGCTCAGGATGTCCACGATGGCGACCTCTTCGGCGATCTGCACCGCGGGCCGGAGCGGCGCGAGCAGCACCGCGGTGCCGATCCGGACCCTCGTCGTCCGCGCGGCCACGGCGGCGGCGAAGGTGAGCGGTTGGGGGAGGTAGCCGTCGTCGAAGCAGTGGTGTTCCGAGAGCCACACGGACGCCGCGCCGAGCCGCTCGGCCTCCTCGCACATCTCGAGTGTGAACGCGTAGAGCCGCGTCGGGTCTTGGCGCCACTCGGGCGGGTTGCGAAGATCGAAGTACACGCCGACGTTCATCACTTCATCAGTCGATGATCAGGCGGCCGCCCTCGAGCATCAGGGTCGACCCGGTCATGAAGGCCAGGTCGTCGCTCACCAGCGCGACGACGGCTCGGCCGATATCCGTCTCGGCATCACCCATTCGGCCCAGAGGAATGCTCTTCAACACGTGCCGGTACTGCTCCGGGTGCTCCATCGCCCAGGTCTCGGCCGCCGGGGACGTCGCCGCCGGACAGATCACGTTGACACGAACCCCCGCGGGCCCCAGCTCGCGCGCCGCGACCCGGCTCAGCCCGCGGATCGCCTCCTTGGCCATCGCATATGACGCAAACGTCGGAGAACCATCGATCGCGGTGGACGAGCCCAGGTTGACGATGCTTCCACCATCGCGCTCGAGGTACGGCAACGCCGCCTGCATCGCGTGGAAGGTCCCGAGCACACCCGTGCGGTAGGCGAGCTCGACGTCCGCATCGGTCGTCTCGGCGAACCTCCGCTGCACGCTGTCCTGCGCGTTGTTCACGAGGACGTCGAGCCTTCCGAAGGTCGACACCGTCGCCTCGACGCAATGCTCGACGTCGGCACGCAGCGCGACGTCACACTCCATCGCGATCGCCGACGCACCGATCGCGTCGATCTCCGTCTTGACCGCCTCGACCTTTGCAGCGGTCCTTCCGGCGAGTGCGACGCTTGCGCCTTCCTTGGCGAGCGCCAGCGCGATCCCGCGGCCGATCCCCTGCCCGGCTCCGGTCACGATCGCCACCTTGTCGTGCAGGCGCCCGTTCACGGTTCTCCTCTCGCTCGCGACGGTGCAACGATACGCTGAATGATTGAGCGATAAGCCGGTCCTGTCGGCGGGAGGGAACCATGGAGGCAACGCTCGAAGCTCGCATCGATGCAGTCGAGTCCCGTCTCGAGATCGGCCAGCTTCCGATCCGCTACGCGATGGCGATCGACGGCCGCGACCTCGACGCGTGGGTCGCGCTGTTCGTTCCCGATGTCCAGGTGGGACGTGAGCTGTCGGGGCGCGCCGCGCTGCGGGAGTACATCGAGCCGCTGGTGCGCACCTTCCAGCGTTCGGTCCATCAGATCGTTGGGCACCGCATCGAGATCGTCGACAAGGACACGGCCACGGGCGCCGTCTACTGCCGAGCCGAGCACGAGGTCGACGATCGCTGGATCGTGATGGCGATCTGCTATTTCGATCAGTACCGACGCGTCGATGGCGAATGGCTCTTCGCCCGGCGCAAGGAGCGCCACTGGTACGCGGCCGACATCGCCGAGCACCCACAGGCGGTCGGCTTCGACAGCTGGCACCACGGCTCCGCTCCGAACCTCCCCGATGCCTTTCCGACCTGGGGACCGTTCTGGCGTCAGGGTTGAGCTGTGCTCCTCGCAGGGGGTGTCCACGTAGGTTCAGCGAACGACAGGTTCCAGTGAGCGCCGCACGAGCTTGCCCGCGGCATTGCGCGGCAGCCCATCGACGAAGATCCACCGTTCCGGCACCTTGAAGTGCGCCAGGCGCTCGCGGCACCAATCCGCGAGCTCGGAGTCGCTCGGCGCAGCGCCGTCGGCGCGCGGCACGATGAATGCGGCGATCCGCTCGCCATACCGTCGATCGGCGAACCCGACGACCGCGGTCTCACCGACACCCGGGTGCATCTCGAGCACGCGCTCGACTTCGAGTGGATACACGTTCTCGCCACCACGGATGATGCGATCACCTCGGCGACCGGCCAGGAAGAGATAGCCACGTTCGTCGAGGCGCCCGAGATCCCCGGTCGACATCCAACCGTCGCGATCGACCGCGAACAGATGGTCGGCGCGCGCCCGGACCTCCCCGACGCCCGCCGCGTCCACGTCGCGCAGCTCGAGGTCGAGGCCCGACACCGCCCGACCGCTCGAGGCGAGGAGCTCCGGTTCGCCCGCGAGCGCACGGAGGTGGTCGTCGAGGTCGAGCATCGTGATCGGGCTGCCCTCGGTCTGCCCGTAGATCTGCACGAACCGCACGCGTGGGATGGTCTCGAGCGACGCACGCAACGTGTCCGGGTGGATCGGCGACGCGCCGTACTGGAGCACCTCGAGCGTCGGGACGTCGAGTCCGCCGACGCCGAGCAACATCTCGATCTGGGTTGGCACCAGCAGCGCGTGCGTCGGTCCGAACTCGCAGTGGTTTTGCCACGCGTCCGTCGAGAAGGCCCGCATCGGTGCGACCGATCCGCCCGACCCGAGCACCACGAGGATCATCCCGAGCCCCGCGATGTGGTGGTAGCCCGCGGCGGTCACGTACACGGTCGAGGCGCCCATGTACAGCGCCGTGGCGTTGTGCCGCACCCGCGGCGCCAGCCTCCCCTCTCGCATCGGAACCGCCTTCGGCAGCCCGGTCGTGCCCGACGTGTGGAGGTACGCAGCGATCGCATCGCCATCGGGGGCTGACGTGAGCTCCCGCTCGTCACAGGAGAGCTCGCTCGGCAGCACCTGGACGCTGACCGACGCGGCAGCTCCGACCTCGCGCGCGACCTCGACGAAGTCGGCGTCGGTCACGAGGTGTGCCGCCCCGAGGCCCCGCACGCAGTGCGCGAGCTCGGCGACGGTCAGCTTCGGACCAAGTGGCGCGACCGGTCGATCCCAGAGCGCGCCCGCGAGGGTGAGCGCCAGTGCATTCGGTGTCGCGGTCAGCAGCGCCGGAACAGCCTGCCCCGCGCTGATGCCGGCGCGCTCCATCCAGCCGACTGCACCCCCGGCCCGCGCGACCAGCTCGTCCGCCGACCACGATCGTCCTGGTTCGAGCTGGATCGCCGGCGCCGCGCCCACGCGCCGTAGGAAGAGCTCTCGCCAGGTCTCGCCGGCGAGATCGGCGCGCGTGTCCGCCCGCGGCATCGCTTCAGTCGGGGGCGCCGGTGTACGGCGCGAATCGCGGCGGCCTGCGCTCGGCATATGACGCCACGCCTTCGCGGAAGTCGGCCTTGCGGTGGGGTTGCGCGATGAGACGCCGCCACTCGTCTTCCGACTCGAGCGCGGTGCGCGACCAGTCGTCGTACACCTGGCGCTTGATCGCGGCCATCGCAAGAGGTGAGCAGTTCTCGGCGAGATCGGCGGCGTACGCGTGCGCTTCGTCGAGCAGCCGGTCTCCCGGGACGACACGGTTCACGAGTCCGAGCGCGGCCGCTTCCTCGGCGGTGATCGTGCGGCCCGAGAGGAGGAGGTCGAGCGCGTTGGCATGACCGATGATGCGCGGGAGGAACCACGAGGCGCCGAACTCGGCGACGAGGCCGCGGCGGGAGAACGCCGTCGAGATCTTGATCCCCGATGCCGCGAAGCGCACGTCGCACACGAGGGCTTGCACCAGGCCGATGCCGGCACAGCCGCCGTTGATTGCGCAGATCATGGGCTTCTCGATGCTCAGCGCGTGGAGCATCGTCTGGGTGGCGTCGCGTGGTGGCGTGCCTTGCGAGGCGCCCGCGAGGTCCTCCACGTCGAGGCCGGGACAGAAACCGCGACCCGCACCGGTGACGACGATCGCCCGCGTCTCGGGATCGCGCTGTAGATCGTCGAGCGTCTCGAAGTAGCGCCGCTCCATCGCCGCCGTCCATGCGTTCATCCGGTCCGGGCGGTTCAGGGTCACGGTGGCGACGCCGTCGCGGACCGTGCAGAGCACCACGTCCCCGGGTGGTCGGCTCACCCTGCTCCTCTCGTGCACCGGCGGCCCCTTCTCGGACGCCGGGATCCCGATCGAGATATCATTTCACCTATTGAACGGATCTGTTCGAGCGTGAGGCTTGCACCGTGACCGGCTGGAACTATGCCCGAACCTGGGACGCGGTCGCCTCGGCAGCGCCCGACCGCGAGGCCATCATCACCGATGACGGCCGGCGGCTGACCTTCTCCGAGCTCCAAAGGCGCGCGCATCGCCTCGCGGGCGTGCTGTCGGCCGGAGGCGCCACAGCGGGTGACACGATCGGCATCGCGCTCGCGAACGGCCCGGAGTTCGTCGAGGCGTTCTGGGCCGCACTCGAGCTCGGCGCGGTGCCGGCGAACGTCAACTACCTCTATCGGGCCGACGAGCTCGTCTACGTGCTCGACGACTTTGGGCCGACCGCGCTCGTCATCCGCGCCCGCGACGCCGCCGAGGTCGAGACCGCGCTCGGGCGCGTGCGACGCGCACCCGTGCTCGTGCTCGCCGTCGGTGACGCGCCGCTCCCGCAGACCATGACCCGTTACGACGACGCGCTCGCGTCGGCATCGCTGGTGAGTTCCCGTACGCACGAGCCGAGTGGCGACGACGTGTTCCTGCTCTACACCGGCGGCACGACCGGGCGTCCAAAGGGCGTCGTCTGGCGCGCCGAGGACTACTTCCTGATGGGCTGGGAGATCGGGCGGCCGGGCACCGAGCCTCCCGACACCGCGACGGCGATGCTCGCGGGAAAGCGCGCCGCGACGCTCCTGCCCGCGTCACCGCTCGTCCACGGCACCGCGCTCGGTCTCGCGACGCAGACGCTCTCCGGTGGTGGCACCGTCGTGTTGCGCACCGAGCCCCATCTCGATGCGGACGCAATCTGGCAGCTCGCCGAGCGGGAGCGTGTCGAGGTGCTCGGGATTGTCGGAGACGTCTTCGCGCGCCCGTTGATTGAGTCTCTCGAGGCGGGTCCGTCGCGCGACCTGTCGTCGCTGCGCGCGATCGTCTCCTCGGGGATGCGATTCAGTCCCGAGTGCCAGGCTCGATTCATGGAGCTCCTGCCCGGCATCGCCACTGTCGACTCACTCGGCTCCTCGGAAGGGATGATGACGCGCGCGACCGCGCGCGGACCGGACGACATCCCGCGTGCCTTCGCGGGAGGAGCACATCTCCGCGTCGTGACCGACGACGGTCGCGACGCGGTGCCCGGCTCCGATGACGAGGGCCTGCTCATGGTCTCCGGGCGTCTTCCGCTCCGGTACCACAACGATCCGGAGGCGACCGCGGCCGCGTTCCGTGAGATCGACGGCGTGCGGTACAGCATCCCGGGCGATCGCGCCCGCGTGCTCGCCGACGGCAGCATCGTGCTGCTCGGGCGTGGGTCGGCGTGCATCAACACCGGGGGCGAGAAGGTGTACCCGGAGGAGGTCGAGACCGTGCTGCATGAGCATGCCGATGTCGCCGATGTTGCGGTGATCGGGGTGCCGGATCCCCGGTGGGGAGAGGTCGTCGTCGCGGCCGTGCAGCCTGCGGTCGATGGCGCGGAGCTTGCGCCGGCACTCGACGCTCTCTGTCACGCGCACCTCGCCGGCTACAAGCGACCGAAGCGCTATGTGATGCTCGAGAGCATCCCGCGTACCGTGGCCGGCAAGCCGGACTACGCGCGTCTTCGGGAGCAGGTCGAGCGAGCGCCGGTGACGAGTGAGCGTGAGTCGGCGTGAGCTCGAATCGGAGCTGAGGTGTCGTACGAGTTCCCGATCGAGGCCGGGCACATCATGCTGTTCGCCCGCGCCATCGGCGATGCCAACCCGATCTACTCGGACGCAGAGCGAGCCATCGCCCCGCCGACGTTCGTGCAGGCGAGCGCCCACTACGACCCCGAGTACCCCCTTCGGCCCCGGATCGGCGAGCGGTGGTTCGGCTCGGGTGCGACTGCGACCGGCGGGCGGCGCCGCGACGCGCCGGCCGACACGGACGACGAGGCGGGTGGGACGAGCCTCCATGCCGAGCAGCACTTCACCTACCACCGCGCGATCCGGCCCGGCGACACCCTCACCGTGACGACCCAGGAGGGCCGGAGCTGGGAGAAGCAGGGCAAGCGCGCCGGCACCCTTCGGTTCCGCGAGCTGATCACCGAGTACCGCGACCAGACCGGACAGCTCGTGGTCACCGCCCGGCTCGTCGGCGTGCGTACGCAGCGCGCGGTCGGGGACGCGTCG
>DATBSK010000009.1:0-12518 GCA_036559825.1 Acidimicrobiia bacterium
TTGGTCACGCGGACGTGAGTCGGGTGCATGCGGACCACACACCCCGAGGAGGGAGTCGCGCCGGAGGCGGAGAAGACCCGGCCGCCTCGCGGCCGACCGAGCGCAGCGAGGGAGCAGGGGCTCGGCCGCCGGAGGCGCCCGACGGAGTGGGGTACCGGCACCGCGGCACCGACGGTGACGCGCGTGGTCAGGCGGTCTCGATCCGCGGGAACAGGGCGTCACCCTTGTCCAGTGGCGTGCCCGCGGGGGCGCCGATCCACCCCGCCGCATCCGGGAGGCGCTGGTCCTCCGGGGCGCCGTCGAGGCCGAGGCGGCCCCACAGCTCCGCGCACGCGCCGGGGATCACCGGCGACGCGAGGAGGGCGACGATGCGGAGCGTCTCCAGGCAGTCGCCGAGGACTCGCGCGACCGCGTCCGCGTCGCCTGACTTGTGGAGCTTCCAGGGCTCCTGCTCCTCGATGAACGAGTTCGCGGCGCGGATCAGCTCCCAGACGGCAAAGTACGCAGCCGAGTAGTCGAGGCGCTCGAGGTGTCGCGTGGCCTCGTCGAACGCGCGCGCGCTCGCCGCGACGAGTGGACCGTCGGCGCGCGCCGCGGGCGCGACTCCGTCGCAGTAGCTCGTGGCCATGTTGAGCACACGGCTCGCGAGGTTGCCGAAGTTGTTCGCGAGGTCGGCGTTGTACCGGGCGACCATCGCCTCGTAGGAGAAGTCGCCGTCGGGCCCGAACCGCTGGTCGGCCAGGAAGTGGTAGCGCACGCCGTCTGCACCGAACTCGCGCGCGAGGTCGGTGGGCGCGATCTGGTTCAGCGCGGTCTTGCTCATCTTCTCGCCGCCCACCAGGAGGAAGCCGTGTGCAGCGACACGCTTCGGCGCCGCCTCGCCGGCGGCCCACAGCATCGCGGGCCAGTAGACGGCGTGGAAGCGAAGGATGTCCTTGCCGACGATGTGGTAGTCGGCGGGCCAGAACCGGTCGAAGCGCGTGCGGTCGGTCGAGTAGCCGACCGCGGTGCAGTAGTTGAAGAGCGCGTCGAACCACACATAGGTGACGTGAGCGGGATCCCAGGGGAGCGGGATCCCCCACGAGATCGAGGTCCTGCTCATCGAGAAGTCGCGGAGCCCCTGCTTGATGAACCCGACGACCTCGTTGCGGCGGCTCTCCGGCTGCACGGCCTCCGGGTGATCGGCGTAGTGCGCGAGGAGCCGGTCCTCGAACCTCGACAGCTGGAAGAAGTAGTTCTCCTCGGTCACGCGCTCGACCGGGCGCTTGTGGACCGGGCACAGCCCGTCCACGAGCTCGTCCTCGGTGTAGTAGGCCTCGCACGCCACGCAGTAGAGGCCCTCGTAGGTGCCGAGCTCGATGTAGCCGGCGTCGTACACGGCCTGGAGGAACTGCTGCACCGCCTCGTAGTGGCGAGGCTCGGTCGTGCGGATGAAGTCGGTGTTGGTGATCTCGAGCGCGGCCCAGGCCTCGCGGTAGCGCTCACTCGTCTCGTCCGCCCACTCCTTGGGCGAGACGCCGTGCTCCTCCGCGGCGCGCTGCACCTTGAGGCCGTGCTCGTCGGTGCCGGTGAGGAACACGACGTCGTCGCCCCAGAGTCGTCGCCATCGTGCGAGCGCGTCCGCCGCGACCGTCGGGTACGCGTGCCCGATGTGGGGCGCGTCGTTGACGTAGTAGATCGGCGTCGTGACGTAGAACGGGTGCGGCATCGGTTCCACGTTACCGACGGACGTCACGCGGCCCGCGGCTGTTTCACCTGCTGCGCTGCGTCAGCACGATGTCGTACGCGCGGCGTCGGGAGACGCCGTAGCGGTCGGCGATGCGGTCCGCGGCCTCACGCGTCGTGCGCCCCTCCTTGATCTCCTGGCGCGCTGCCTCGGCGAGCGTCTCGTCGTCCGGACCCGCTTCCGCGGGGGCGCGGCCCTCGACCACGATCACGAACTCGCCCCGCGGCGCGCCGGTAGCGAAGTGCCGGAGAGCTCCCTCCAGCGTCCCGCGCCAGACCTCCTCGTGCAGCTTCGTGAGCTCACGGGCGACGGCGACGCGGCGCGCCGGTCCGCACGCCTCGGCGAGGTCGGCGAGCGTCGCGAGCACGCGGTTCGGCGCCTCGAACAGCACGATCGTGCGCGCCTCGCGCCCGAGCGCGTACATGCGCTCGCTGCGGCCACCACCCTTGCGCGGGAGGAAGCCCTCGAACACGAAGCGGTCCGTCGCGAGCCCCGAGAGCACCAGGGCGGCGAGCAGCGCACTCGGGCCGGGGACGACCTCGACCGCGAGGCCCTCGCGCACGCACGCCTGCACGAGCCGAGCCCCGGGGTCGGAGATGCTGGGCATGCCAGCGTCGGTGACGACGGCGACCGTGGCGCCGGTCGCGACGACGTGGCAGATCTCCCGCGCCCGCGCCGCCTCGTTGTCGCCGTGCACCGCCTGGAGTCGCCGCCCGGCCGGCACCCCCAGGTGCGTGAGCAGCGCGCGCGTTCGCCGGGTGTCCTCGGCCGCGATCATGTCGGCGGTGCTGAGCACCTCCGCGGCGCGGGGCGAGAGGTCGCCGAGGTTGCCGATCGGCGTCCCAACCAGGACGAGCCGGCCCTCACGCATCGACCGTGTCCGCGCCGAGGACGTCGACGACGTCGCCCGCCCGCAGGCCCCAGCGCTCGGCGGCACCGGCCGCGGCCTCGATGACGAAGCGCGACCGCAGCACCGGTCGCGACACTCGACGTGGCGGGACCGTCGCCACGCGGAGCACGCGCCCCGCGCGGTCGCACCACACGACGTCGAGCGGGAACCGCATGCCGATCGTGTGCACCTGGCGGCAGGGCCACAGCACCATCGCCTCGTCCGCCCGGTCGCGCCCGAGCAACCCGCGCCGGCGAGCGGCGCGGCTCGTGGCGAGCTCGGCCGTCGTCAACACCTCGCCGTCACGTACGAGCCGCGCCGTGCCCATGCGAGCCTCAGACGTTGAACCGGATCTCGAGCACGTCGCCGTCCTGCACGACGTAGTCCTTTCCCTCGACGCGCAATGCGCCCGCTTCCTTCGCCTTGGTCCACGAGCCGAGCTCGAGCAGCTCCTCCCAGTCGATCACCTCGGCCCGGATGAAGCCGCGCTGCAGGTCGCTGTGGATCACCCCGGCGCACTCGGGTGCGGTCGCACCGGCGCGGAACGTCCACGCGCGCGACTCCTTGTCCCCCGTGGTGAGGAAGGTCCGCCGGCCCAGCAGATGGAGCGCGGCCCGGGCCAGGCGTGGCACGACGCTCTCCGGGATCCCGAGATCCGCGAGCAGCTGCGCGCGCTCCTCCCCCTGCGCCGCAACGACGTCCGGGTCGCCCTCGAGCTCGAGGCAGACTGCCAGCGCGTCGTCGCCGATCGGCGCCGCGAGCGCGTCGCCGTCGCCGAGCTGCTCGGTGCCGATGTTCACGACCACGAGCGCCGGCTTGTTCGTCAGCAGGAACGCGGGATCGAGCGCGCGCCGCTCGTCGTCGGAGAGCGCGCCGCGATAGATCGGGACGCCGTCCGAGAGCGTCCCCTCGGCGCGCTCGAGCGCCGCGACCTCGGCCGCCAGGGTCTTGTCGCCCTTGGCCGCACGGCGCTGCTTGTCGAGGCGCGCCTCGACGGAGCCGAGGTCGGCGAGGATCAGCTCCTCCTCGAGCGCGGCGAGCTCGCGCCCCGGCTCGTGCCCGTCGTCGGCGCGCACGACGAGCATGAGGGCGTCGCAGTCTCGGACGCTGCCGAGCAACCGGCTCCCCAGGCCCTTCCCGGCCTCGGTCGAGAGTCCGGGGAGGTACGCCAGCTGCAGCGTCGCCGGGACGACTTTCTTGGACGCCGACATCGCGGCGAGGCGCTCGAGCCGCTCGTCGGGGATCGCCACGACGCCGAGCACCCGCTCGCTCGCCGTGCTCGCGTCCTGGGCCGTGAGCGCCGCGAACAGCGCGGCGTGCCCCGAGTCGGCCAGCCCCAGCAACACCAGATGCTCCATCTCTATGGCCTCGCTCGCTGCGCCGCACGATACGTGCGGCGCGGGCGCTCGCTCGGCTGCTGACGCCCACGACGCCTCGGCTGGTGCATCACTTCGGAGGATACGTTCGTAGCGTCCGGCCGCTCACCCGATCCGACTCGAGGAGGCCACCGTGGGAACCGCTGAGCAGCTCGCCGATCGCCTCGAGATCGAGTCGGTCCTGGCGCGGTACGCATGGTCGCTCGATGCCGGCGAGTTCGACGGGCTCGACGACGTCTTCACGCCCGACGCGTTCGTCGACTACACGACCGCCGGCGGCATCAAGGGCCCGTTCCCCGAGGTGAAGGCATGGCTCCAGAAGGTCATGCCGTTCTTCCCCGTGTACCAGCACCTCATCACGAACATCCAGATCTCGTTCGACGGTGATCAGGCGACGAGCCGCGCCGCCTTCTACAACCCGATGGGTCACGACCGCGCGGACGGCAGCCGCGCGTACTTCCACGTCGGCGGCGAGTACCACGACCAGTGGGTGCGGACGGACGCGGGGTGGCGCATCAAGGAGCGCTTCGAGCAGACCCGGTGGATGGACGGCGAGATGCCCGCCGAGCTTCCGACGTAGCGCATGATGCGTCCCTCACCGTCATGGGGAGGGTCGAGGGACGCATCTTGATGTTCTCGGGATCTCTCGAGATCTCTCGAGATCTCTCGAGATTTCTCGCCGCGACCGCCTCTGACTGTCACACCCCCCTGTCATGGTGCTCGCATGGATCTCGAGACGCGCGAGCTGCGCGAGGCGCTGGAGAAGTGGGCTCGCAACGTCGAGCCGCGGCTGCTCGACGGACCCGCGGCCGCGCGTCAGCTCCGGCGGGTCGCGCGGATGAAGGCGATCGTGGCGTCGGTCGAGACGCGTCTGGCGCGGAGGGTGGAGGAGACCAATGCGTGGCAGCGCGGCGGGCACAAGTCCGCGGCGCACTTCGTCGCCCGCCAGACCGGCACGAGCGTCCATCAGGCGGTGGTGACGCTCCAGACCGGCGCGCAGCTCGAGGAGCTGCACACCGTCGCGGACGCGTTCACCGCGGGCCGCGTCACTCAAGCCCAGGTCATCGAGATCGCGCCTGCGGCGGCTGCCTCGCCCGAGCACGAGGTCGAGCTGCTGGCGTTGGCCGCGGACACCCGCAGCCAGGCGCAGCTGCGCGAGACATGCCGTCGGGTCAAGGCCGACGCCACCGATGCGCTCGAACGCCACAACGCCGTCCACGCAGCACGCGCCGTGCGGACCTGGACCGACCCCGGCGGCACCTGGCACCTCCATGCCA
Source organism: Acidimicrobiia bacterium (assembly GCA_036559825.1). GTDB lineage: Bacteria > Actinomycetota > Acidimicrobiia > IMCC26256 > PALSA-555 > DATBSK01. The sequence goes on from DATBSK010000009.1 coordinate 5,269, forward strand.
ACGGCACGCCCAGCGATGGTGCCCGGATCCTGGCCCGGCTCGATTCCGAGACCGAGGCCGTGTTCGCCGAGGCCCGCACGGCCGGTGCACGCGAGCCGGTCGAGGCCTACCGCTTCGACGCCCTCGTGCGCGTCGCCGAATCGACCGGCGCCGAGCGCACCCGGGCCAAGGCCCACCTCTTCGTCAACGTCGACGCCGCCAAGCTCACCCACGGCGATGCCGCCCAGGGCGTGTGCGAGATCAAGGGCGTCGGCCCCGTCCCGGTCGCCACCGCCCGCGAGCTGCTGGGCGACGCGCTGCTCACGATCCTGGTCAAGAAGGGCGTCGACGTCACCACCATCGCCCACGACGGCACCAAGACCATGCCCGCCGCGGTGCGACGCGCGGTGCTGGCCCGCGACCCCGAATGCGTGGTCGACGTCTGCTCGGCGCCGAGCACAGAGGTGCACCACAAAGAGTGGCGCTCACACGGCGGTGAGCACTCCACCAAGAACTGCGTCGGCACCTGCGGCTGGTGTCACGACCTCGTCCACTACCACGGCTACACCCTCGAACCTAACGGCGACGGCACCTACCACCTCCGCGCGCCGCCCGAGTGACGGCGGTCGGTTCAATTTGGAGGACGCCGCGCGCGCGGTGGAGGTGGCGTCGCGGGCGACTGCGGGCGCACGGCTGGTGGCGGCGCGGGCTGACGCGGTGACGGCGGGGGCGCGTCGCCGTCCACCGCGATGCGCAGCAGGTCGCGGATCTCGACGAGCACGTCCTTCTCCGTGTGCTCCGGCTCCTGGTCCTCCTTGCGGCGGAAGCCGTTGAACGCCTTCACGACCAGGAACAGCGCGAACGCGACGATGAGGAAGTTGACGACGGCCGTGAGGAACGCGCCGTAGCGGATCACGCCGGAGCCGATGTCGAGCGTCAGGTCGTCGAAGTTCGGCTTGCCCACGACGGCGCCGATGAACGCATTGAGGATGTCGTTCACGAAGCTGTTCACCATCGTCGTGAACGCGATGCCGATGACGACGCCGACGGCGAGGTCCAGCACGTTCCCTCGGCTGATGAACTCCTTGAACTCCTTGACGAACGAGTGCATCGCGCTGCCTCCGGGGTTCGAGGGATCGTCTGCGACGTCCTGCCTAGCGGACGTACCCCGCGTCGTCGCCGGTCGGGGTCGAGCCGATGGCGTCGCTCGCCTGGCCGAGGTCGAGGACCGACATACCCGCCGTGGCCCGCACGCACGCACGTCCCTTGCCGTCGAGCACGACTGCCTCGGTCTCGAAGCGCCGGTCGTCGGCCTGGGTGATCCGCGCCTCGACGCGGTAGCGCCGGCCGAGCCGGACGGGCCACTCGAAGCGTGCCGATGTCTCCTTCGTGAACGCGAACTTGCCTCCGATCGCGATCGTCGCCCACGCCATCGCCTCGTCCATGAGCGCGAGCGTCGCGCCGCCGTGCACGAGCGTCGGAGCGCCCGAGAACTCGACGGGAAGCTCGAACTCGGCGAACACGACGTCCCCGTCGATGTCGTGGAAGAACGGCACCTGGAGCCCGCGGGCGTTCGTCGGGTCACAGACGAAGCACAGCGAGTCGAAACCGAAGCGAGTCGCGTCGAGCCGCTCGATCGCCATCTCTATGGTCGCGCTCGCTCGGCCGCAGGATACCTGCGGCCGCCCTGCGGGCCGCTCGCCTGCTCCATCTCTTCGACGCTACCCGTGTACAGAGATCACTTTCGCTTGACGAGCCAGCGGAGCTTCTCGGCCTTCTCGAACGCGGCCTCGCCCGCGAGCTGCCCGATCGAGGTCGACACGGTGGGGTACACGTGCATGAACTGCGAGAGCTCGCTGAGGCCGACACCTTCCTCGATCGCGAGCGCGAACTCGTGGATCATCTCGCCCGCGGCCGGTGCGAGGATGTGGGCGCCGACGATCTTCTTCTTGTGGGTGATCACGATGATCGCGCCCTCGCTCGCGCCGTCGGCGCGGGCGCGATCGTTGTGCTCGAGATCCATCCGCCAGACGTCGACGTCACCCTTGAACTGCTCGCGAGCCTCCGACTCGGTGAGCCCCGCGTGCGCGAGCTCGGGATCCGTGAAGGTCGCCCACGGGACGCTCGCGACGACCTTGCCCTTCCCGGGGAAGAACATGTCGCGGACGGCCCGCACGCCTTCGTACGCGGCGGAGTGCGTGAACAGGTAGCGACCCGCGATGTCGCCGCACGCGTAGATCGTGTCGACGCTCGTCCGGCCGCGGTTGTCGACGACGACACCCTTCGGTGTGGTCTCGATCGCGAGGTCCTCGAGGCCGAGACCCTGGGTGTTGGGGACGCGGCCGACGGCGACCAGCAGCTCGTCGGCCTCCCAGCGAGCCGGCGCGCCGCCCTCGGTGCCGTGCACGACCTTCTTCCCGCCCTCGACGGTCACCTTCTGCACGTCGACGTCGAAGCGGAGGTCCACGTCCTCCTTGCGCAGCTTGTCGATGAGCAGCTCGACGAGCGCGGGCTCGTCACGCGGGAGGATCCGCGGGCCCTTCTGGAGCAGCGTGACCGGGATGCCGAGGCGCGTGAACCCCTGGACCATCTCGACCGCGATGGGACCGCCGCCGATGTTCACGAACGAGGCCGGCGGGTCCGTGAGCTCGAACAGGTTCTCGCTCGTCACGAAGCCGGCGTCCGCGAGCCCGTCGATCGGCGGCTCGGCAGGCCGGCTACCCGTGCAGAGGAGCACGTAGCGGGTCTCCAGCTCACGGGTTCCGCCCTCGGCGTCGACCGCGACCGTGTTCGGGCCTGTGAGGCGGGCGTGGCCGTGGACGATGTCCACACCCATGTCGCGGTAGCGATCGGGGTTGTCGTCGGTGGCCGCGATCTGGTTCTGGACCGACCGGATCCGCTCCCACACCTTCTTGCGGTCGACCTTCGGGGTGACGGCCGCGATCCCGAAGTCGTCGGCCGTCCGCATGTGGTGCGCGACCTTGCCCGCGGCCAGCAGCGCCTTGCTCGGGACGCAGCCCGTCCAGAGGCAGTCGCCGCCGACCCGTCCGCGCTCGGCGACGGCGACCTTGAGGTCGAGCGTCGCCGCGAACTCGGCGGCGACCATCCCGCCCGAGCCCATCCCGACGATCACCAGGTCGTAGCGGTCTGCCATGTCGAGTCCCCTCTCCCGCGGCGGGCGTCCAGCATCCCTCTGCTCGGGCGTGTTCGCCACCGGGTCGCCCGGCGGATCAAGCCCATTTACCCGTCCCGAGACCGCTCTCGGCGGAGTGATCCGACACAATGCCCGGGGCGAACGGGAGGTGTGGGAGCCATGGTGGCTGCGCGTCGTCGGGACGCAGCAGGGGGTGGGGGCACTGGTCCTGACGCGGCCGACCGCCCGAGCGGGTGGGAGACCCGCACCCGCACACGCCTCTGCGCGGGCGAGGAGGCGGCGCTCGGCGAGGTCTACGACCAGTACTCGTCGTTCGTCTTCGGCCTCGCTCAGCGCGTCATCGGCGATGGCCGGGCAGCCGAGGACGTCTCGCAGGAGGTCTTCCTCCACCTGTGGGAGCACCCGGAGGCCTTCGATCCGGCACGCGGGTCGATGCGCACCTGGCTCGGGACGCTCACGCACCGGCGCGCCGTCGACCACGTGCGCCGGGAGGAGGCGCGGCGCCGGCGCGCCCAGCGCGAGGCCAGCCGCCGCCCGACCAGCGTGCCCGACGTCGACGAGATCGCGACCGCGCTCGTCACCGCAGAGCGGGTGCGGGCTGCGCTCGACGTGCTCCCGCCGGAGCAGCGGGCGTGCATCGATCTCGCGTACTTCGGCGGCCTCACGTACCGACAGGTCGCGGAGGCGCTCGACATCCCGGAGGGCACCGCCAAGAGCCGCCTGCGCCTGGGGCTGCGCCGCGTGGCCGAAGCACTCGAAGCAGAGGGACTGGAGCAGTGGGCATGAGTCCCGCATCCGACAAGACCGCGATCGAAGAGCTGCTCGGCGCGTACGCGCTCGACGCGATCGATCCCGACGAGATCGTCGAGATCGAGGCTGCCCTGGCGCGCGACCCTGAGCTCGCACGCGAGGCCGCCCGCCTCGTGCGCACCGCGGCGTGGCTGGGTGCGAGCGAAGCGATCGCCGCGCCGGCGACCATGCGGGCGGACGTGCTCGCGCGTGCGCGGGCGCGTCGCTCGGCGGCGACCGACGCGGCCGCGAGCACGTACCTGGCGTCCACGGAGCGCCTGGCGCAGACGTTCGCGACGCTGACGCCCGATGAGTACGACGAGATCACGCCGAACGGCCTCGACGCGCGCGAGCTCGTCGTGCACCTCGCGGCGCAGGAGAGCCTGCTCGCGCAGGCCGTCGACCGCGCGGTGGTCACCGAGATCGACGACACCGACATCGACGCCCGGACGTCCGCGTTCATCGAGCGCTACCGCGACGCGACGCTCGACGACGTCGTCCGGATCTGGCGCTCCGCGGTCGACGAGGTCGCGGCGTGGGCGGTCGACCCCGCGACACAGGACGTGACCGTCCCCTGGATCGGACTCGACATGCCGCGCGACAACTTCCTCGTCGCGCGGGCCTTCGAGAACTGGATCCACCGCGACGACCTGCGCGGCGTGCAGGGCCTCGATCGCGAGCCGCCGGCAGCGGCAGAGCTGCACGAAATGGCCGAGCTCTCGATGCGAACGCTCCCGTTCGCCCTGCTCGTCGCGGAGCGGGCCCACCCGGGGAAGGTCGCGCGCATCGTGCTCACGGGCCCGGGCGGCGGCGAGTGGACGTGCTCGATGGGCGGCCGGCGACCGCCCACCGGCGCGGTACCCGACGTGACCGTCACCGCCGGCGTCGTCGATTGGTGCCTGGTTGCAGGCGAGCGCTTGCAGCCGGGCGAGCTGCCGTGCGACGTCGAGGGCGACGCGGCGCTCGCCGGTGACCTCGTCGCCGCGGCACCGGCGTTCGCCACGCTCTGAGCACCCCGCGTCGCTCTACCCTCGCGGCGTGGACGACGATGCCGACGCGCTCGACGGGCAGGTGCTCGCGACCACCGAGGTCGTGATGATCACCGTCGAGCAGGGCCACTTCGAGACGCACGCCCAGGAGCTCCTCGGGCCGCGACGCCCGGGAGTCGTCGAGTGACGTGTCGCTCTAGGTGCTCACCGCGCGCAACGGCGCGCGTCCCAGGAGCTCCTCGGCGCGTCCGGGCGCCGCGAAGAGGAAGCCCTGCGCGAGATCGCAGCCCAGGTCGCGCGCGACGTCGCGCTGGCGCTCCGTCTCGACGCCCTCGGCGACGACCCACATGCCGAGGGCGTGCGAGAGCTGCACTGCCGCCAGCACGATGGCATCGTCTGCATCGCTCGTGCCGAGCCCCGCGACGAAGGCCTGGTCGATCTTCAGCACGTCGAACGGGAACTGCTTGAGGTAGCCGAGCGACGAGTAGCCGGTGCCGAAGTCGTCGACGGCCAGCCGGACGCCGAGCTCCTTGAGACCGTGGAGGGCGGTGACCGACGTCGCGACGTCCTCGAGCAGCACGGTCTCCGTGACCTCGAGGCAGAGCCGGTTCGGCGCCACTCCGGCGGCGTCGAGATGGCGGCCGATGTCCTCGACCAGGTTGGATCGGGTGAGCTGACGGCCCGACAGGTTCACCGAGATGATGAGCGACCGACCCGGCTGCACGACGTCCTGGCGAGCGAGCTCGGCGCACGCGTGCTCGATCACCCAGTCGCCGATGGGCACGATGAGCCCGGTCTCCTCGGCGATCGGGACGAACTCACCCGGGCTCACGAGCCCTCGGGCCGGGTGGCGCCACCGCAGAAGGGCCTCGGCGCCGGCGAGGCTCTCGTCCTCGAGGCGGACCGCGGGCTGGTAGAGGACCCGGAGCTCGTCGCGCTCGAGCGCGCGCCGCAAGGCACGTTCGGTCTCGAGCCGGACGACGACATGCGACCGCAACGCAGCATCGAAGACCTCGGTGCGCGCGCGACCGCGCTCCTTCGCGCGGTACATCGCGGTGTCGGCGTCACGGAGCAGCGTTTCAGGCCGGTCGTGCGGCCCGCGTGCCAGCGCGATGCCGATGCTCGCGGTGGCGACGACGACGCCTCCGTGGGAGAGCGTCACGGGCTCCGAGAGAGCGCGCGCGAGACGCTCGGCGACGACGCCGGCGTCCGCCTCGCCGTGGAGCCGTTCGCACACGACCACGAACTCGTCCCCGCCGAAGCGCGCCACCGTGTCGGCGGCCTGCAGGGAGCTCTCGATGCGCCGCGCGATCTCGATCAGCAGCTCGTCGCCGGCATCGTGCCCGAGGCTGTCGTTGATCACCTTGAACCGGTCGATGTCGAGGAAGAGCACGGCCACGTCGCCCGCGTTGCGCGCGAGCCGCAGCAGCGCTTGGCCGAGCCGGTCGAGGAGCAGTGCCCGGTTGGGGAGCCCCGTGAGTGGATCGTGGAAGGCCTGGTGCTCGAGCCGGTCCTCCGCCGCGGCTCGGTCGACGGCGATGGCCGCGACCGAGGCGATCCGAGCCACGAGCGCGAGGTCGGTCGGCTCCGGGCTGCGCTCGTCGGCGTTGTGGACGGTGATCGCGCCGAGGCGCTCGCGATCGACCGAGACGATCGGCACGGACCAGCGCGGGTCGAGATCCTCGGTCGCGGCGACGACGACCACCTCGCGGTCGGCCGCGTCGGCTGCGACGAGCTGCAGCGCGCACCGTCCGGTCACGAGCTCCGCGTCGGCGGCAGCAAGGAGGTCCGAGAGCGTGGCGCGCAGCGGCGCGCCGCGCGCGATCGCCTCGAGCGCCCGCGTCGCCGCCTGGTCGACGGCCATCGTCCGCCGCCGATCGGTGATGTCGCGGAAGTTGCTGACGTAGCCGTTGATGCTGGGCTCGTCGACGCGGTTCGTCACGGTGCTCTCGAGCCATCGCCATCCGCCGTCGACGTGGCTGACCCGTGCCTCGGCGACGACGCAGGTGCCGGGCTGCTCGGACACCCTCCGCAGGAGCGTGCGCACGTGCCGGCGATCGTCCGGGTGCACGTACTCGAACACGGTCTTGGCGGTGAACTCCTGCGGAACTCGTCCGAGCAGCTGCTCGACGGCGGGGCTCACGTAGATGAACCGCCCGTCCGCGTCGCTGACCGCGATCGCATCGCTCGCGTGCTGGATGAACGCGCGGAACTGCGCCTCGCGCTCGACGATCTCCTCGTGGACACGGTGTGTCTCGCTCACGAGGCGTATCAGACGCCACCCGACGAGGACGGCGATCGCGACGCTGAAGGCGCCGAGGATCGCCGTTCCCTCGGGG
>DATBSK010000010.1:0-15506 GCA_036559825.1 Acidimicrobiia bacterium
CGAGTGGGCGCACGTGCGCGCGCGGCCACAACGGAACGCGTACCACCGGTTCACGGTGGACCGTCACCTGCTCGAGTGCGTCGCGGAGTGCGCGGCCGTGCTCGACGACAAGGGCTTCGACGGTGACGTCGCGCGTCGCACACGCCCAGAGCTCCTGCTCTTCGGCGCATTGCTGCACGACATCGGCAAGGGGCTGCCCCCGGAGCAGCCGAGCGAGCGCGACCATCATGTGGATCACTCCGAAGCCGGAGCGACGGTCGCGCGCCGCGTCGGGACGCGTGTCGGCCTCGACGAGCACGCCGTCGAAGTCCTGGTCTGGCTCGTGCGCCAGCACCTGCTGCTGGCCGAGACCGCGACGCGACGCGACCTCAGCGACGAGGCGACGATCGTGCGCTTCGGGCGCGCCGTGCGCGACACGGAGCGGCTCGACCTTCTCTACGCGCTGACCATCGGCGATTCGCGCGCCACGGGACCTGCGGCCTGGACCCGTCCGAAGGCTGCGCTCGTGCGCCAGCTGTTCTTCGAGACCGACACGTTGCTCGAGCGTGGTGTCGTCGGACGCGACCGCGACTTCGAACGCGCCGCGATCCTGGAGCGTCATCGGGAGCTCCTCGCGTCGGGGCAGCTCGCGCTGTCGTGGTCGACCGACGACGCCGGGCTCGTCGAGTGCGCGGTCGCGGCACCCGACCGGCCCGGGCTGCTCGCGACCGTCGCGGGGGTGCTCGCCCTGCACGGCTTCGACGTGCGCGAGGCCCGTGTCTACGGCGCGCCCCGCGACATGGCGCTCGAGGTGTACCGCGGGATCGACCGTTTCGGGCGGCTCGACGACACCGGCCGCGCGGCCGTCGAAGCCGACGTCGCCGCGGCCCTGGCCGGGGCCCTCCCGCTCCGCGAGCGGCTCACCGACCGCGTCCACCGGTACCGCCCCGAGCCCGGGCTCGGCGAGGTGACCGTGCACTTCGACCTCGAGGCGTCGAGCGCGGCGACCGTCGTCGAGATCGAGGCCGCCGACGAGGTCGGTCTGCTGGCTCGGATCGCGGCGGTGTTCACGGACCTCGGCTTCGACGTGACCGCAGCGCTCGTCTCGACGCTCGCCGATCGTGTCGTCGACGTCTTCTACCTCCGTGACGAGCACGGCGCGAAGCCCACCCGCCCCCTGGTCCTCGACCGCCTGCGAGCCACCCTCGTGGCCCGCCTCACCGCGGAAGCGCTGCCGGCATGAGGGTCTTCGGGCGGCCCCGACCGGGAGCTCGGGAACCCTCCTGCTAAGATTGACGCGTCACCAGCGCGTCGGCGGTGTAGATGCGCACGGTGGCGATCACTGGTAGCCATCTCTCTTGTCGCTGACGGCAACGGCGGTTTGCGTTCCGGGGGAGTGGGTTCACCCTGTGAGACTTGTCCGTTCCGCACCGCATGGGAGTTACGAAACATGGCAACACGAGGAACTGTGAAGTGGTTCAACGCCGAGAAGGGCTACGGGTTCATCTCGCGCGAAGGCGCTGACGACGTGTTCGTCCACTTCTCTGCAATCCAAGGCGACGGCTATCGCACCCTCGAAGAGGGCCAGGCCGTCGAGTTCGACGTCGCCCCCGGTCGCAAGGGCGAAGAGGCGCAGAACGTCCGCGTCGTCTGACACATCGAGCAGGAGTCCCCGATGGGAAGCCGGAACCGACAGCGAGCGACGTTCCAGAAGCGTCAGCGCGAGATGCTGCGCCAGGAGCGCCAAGCGGAGAAGCGCGCCCGCCGTCAGGGACGCGCGGCTCCCGCCGGTGAGGAGCGCGACGACGTGCGCGCGCCGAGCGACCTGCCGCCGGGGATCGGTCAGTACCCGGAGGAGATCGGGCGCTATCCCGACGAGGACGCCACGCCCGCGCAGGAGAGCAACGCGACGCGTTGACGATCGTGAGGGGTCCGGGCGGCACGTAGTGTGCCGACCGTGACCCCCGCCGAGCCCGCGGTGTCCGCGGTCGATCTCTTGCGATGGGCTGAGACGCTCGCGGGCATCGCGCGTACGGGGCTCGGCTTCACCCAGAGCCTCTACGAGCGCGAGCGCTTCGAAGAGGTGCTCAAGGTCGCGGCCGACATCCGCGCCGGCGCGCTCGACGAGGCGGAGGCCGACGCGCTGCTCGACGAGTGGCTCGCCACGGTCGGCGAAGGCGTCGCGGGCTACGTCACGCCGAAGGTCGCGGTCGCCGCGGTCGTGGGCAACGACGCGGGCGAGATCCTGCTCACTCAGCGCGCCGACTCTGGTGTGTGGCTCTACCCGGTGGGTTGGGCCGACGTCGGCTACTCACCGTCCGAGATCGCGATCAAAGAGGTGTACGAGGAGACCGGCATCGAGGTCGAGGTGAAGAACCTGATCGCGGTGTTCGACGGCCTCCGGCTCGGGTTCGCGCGACTCCCGCTGTACTCGATCGTGTTCCACTGCCGGCAGATCGGCGGCGAGCTCACCGGTCACCCGCTCGAGACCCGGGCGGTCGGCTTCTTCGCACGCGACGCGCTCCCGTGGCCTCTCGCGGGAGGCGCGCGCTGGATCGACACCGCGTTCGCGGCCATCAACGGCGAGCAGCACCCCGTCGACTTCGACGCCCCGCGCACCCCACCCTGGCGCGGCACATGATGCGTCCCTCACCGTCATGACGAGGGTCGAGGGACGCCTCTTGATGGAACCTCAGCCCGAGCCGAGCTCGGACATCCGGTAGAGGGCGCGGAGCTCGACGCCGATCGCGGTGAGCGCCTCCGGGCCGCCCGACTCGCGGTCGATGACGCAGAGCGCGTGCTCGACGGTGGCGCCGTGCTCGCGGAGGTCGCCGCAGCTCGTCACGACCTGACCGCCCGACGTCACGACGTCCTCGACGACGGTGACGCGCCGTCCGTCGAGATCGCCGCCTTCGGCGAGCCGGCACGTGCCGTAGGTCTTGGCCTCCTTGCGGACGAACAGCGTCGGGATCCCGGTCACCTGCGACAGCATCACCGCGAGGGGCACGCCCCCGAGCTCGAGCCCGGCGAGGGCGTCGGTGCCGTCGGGCACGAGGCCGGCCATGGCGGTCGCGATGTCACGCAGCAGCTCGGGATCGCCCTCGAACAGGTACTTGTCGAAGTACTCGTTGCTGACGGTGCCCGAGCGCAGCGTGAACGTTCCCGTGAGGTGCGCGACGTCGTAGATGCGCCGCGCGAGCGCCTCCGTGTCAGTCATGTCGCCGACGCGAGCTCGTCGAGGAGCATCTCCGTGAGCGAGATCGTGCCCGACGCGCGCTCCCATGCATCGCCGATGCGACCGTGGTCGACGAGGCCACCGGCGTCGGGCGCGATCCCGAGTGCGTCCGTCGCGGCGTGCGCCAGCATGACGGGCTCCATCTCGTCGCCGTACGCCGGGAAGCACTCGAGCCCGTCCCACAGCGACGCGAGCGCCCGCCGATCGTCACCGATCTCGAGGGTGTCCGGGTCGCCGCCGCTCGCGAGCGCGGCGACGACCGAGTCGAAGACCTCCTCGGGGCGCGTGCCCGCCGGCGCGCGGAAGCCCGCGACGGGATGGAGTCGCCACTCGAGCGTCGCGCCTCCGGGGCCGTCGTCCGTGAGCCAGGTCTGCGTGCCGTTGACGTAGCCGTCGACGGGCGGCCCGAGCCGACCGTCGAGCGCGAGGACGACGGCCGGCGTGGCACGCCACACCGCCGTGGAGACCCGCGATCTCAGCACCGCACCCCTCGTGCAGGTGAGCTCACGCCGCAGCGGGCTCGACCGGGCCGTAGCGGACGATCGGCTCGAACTCATCGATCACGGTCCGGTCGTCGTCGAGGATCCCCCGAGCCCGCGGTGGTGCCAGGTGCTTGCGCGCGAACTGGGTGGCGACGACGGCCTTGCGCGCATCGCCATCGCGCGCGAGCTGCCACGTCGCCTCGTCGAGCAGCAGCGCGCCCTCCACGAGATCGGCGAGGAGGAACGCGAACCGCCGCGCGTGCAGCAGCTGGATGTCGTTCGACGATCCTTCGAGGTGCTTCACCGCGTCCCGAGCGTCGGAGAGCGTGGCCGCGACCGCGTCGACGGCGACCGCGAGTGCGGGTGACGGGTCCGCGCCGTCGAGCGCGCGCTCCACGCGGGCGAGGAGCGCGGTGTGGGCGCCCTCGTTCAGCATCGCCCTGCGCACGTCGAGCGCACAGATGTTCTCCGTTCCCTCCCAGATCGTGTGGCACTGCGCATCCCGCAGCTGGCGCGCCATCGGCCAGTCCTCCATGTAGCCGTTGCCCCCGAACAGCTCGAGGGCCTGGCTGGCCGCGGTGATGGCCTCGCGCGTGGCGCGGATCTTCGCCAGCGGCACGAGGATGCGCCGCAGGCGCCGCCCGTCGTCCTCGTCGCTCGCGGTCCGGCTGGCCGCCGCGCACTCGTAGGTGAGCGCCATGCCCGCCTCGAGCTCGACGAGGAGGTCGACGAGCGTCTCGCGCACGAGGGGATAGCTGTCGATGCGCTGGCCCCACTGCTCGCGGTGGGCCGCGTAGATCGCCCCTTCGAGGAACGACCGGCGATGGATGCCGAGGCCCATGATCGCGACGCCGAAGCGCGAGCCGTTCACCATCTCCATCATCCGGTTGAGGCCTCCTCCGTGGCGTTGCTCGCTGCGAGCCGGGGCGCCCGTCTCGCCGTCGCTCGCTCCGCTTGGGTCGGTGGCCAGCCAGGCACGCGCCCCCTCGAGCGTCACCTCGGCCGTCGGCACGCCCTTGGTGCCGAGCTTCGGCTTCAGGCGCTTGATCCGGAAGCCGTTCGGGCTGCCGTCGGGCAGCAGCCGCGGCACGATGAACGTCGCGAGACCCCTCCCACCTTCGGGCGCGCCGTCGGGGCGCGCGAGGACGATGAACACCTCGGCGTCGACGTTCGAGCAGAAGTGCTTCTCGCCGTGCAGGCGCCACTCGTCGCCGTCGGGGACCGCGCGCGTCGTGTTCGCGCCCACGTCACTGCCGCCCTGGCGCTCGGTGAGGAACATGCCGCCCTCCCACGCCTCCTCCGGGTCGAGGCTGGTCAGGCGGCGGACGAAGTCGTCGCGCACCGAGTCGGGCGCGTAGCGCTCGACGATGTCGGCGGCACCGGACGTCATGCCGAGCCCGCAGTAGATCGCGGTCTCGGCCTGGCACACGAGGTAGCACAGGGACGCGGTCAGCACCGCGGGAACCGGCCGCTCGACGTGGTGCGACAGGCCGGTGAAGCCGGCCCGCACGAGGTCGGCCTTGCTCTCGATCCAGGTGGGGTGGTGCACGACGCGATCGACCTCGACGCCCCAGTGGTCGTACCGCTCGAGCACCGGGCCGTTGCGGTCGGTGATCTCGGCGCGTCGCGCGACGGGCCCGCCGCACAGCGAGCCGTATCTGGTGACGTGCTCCTCCGCGAAGGCGCGGTCGCCGGGATCGGGCAGGTGACGGTCGAGGAGGAGGCGGAGGTTCGGATCGACCGAGTACCAGTCGAGACCGATGGCTTCGTCCCACGACGCGTAGTCGGGAAGCATGCGCCGAGGGTACCCGCCGACATGCGCCCCGCTAGCGTGCCGGCGGTGATGGCAGGCCGCGCGCTCGCCGTGGCGCTCGGGATCGGTGTGCTCGCAGCGTGCGGCGGCGGGACCGAGCGGCTGAAGGCACCGGACTACCGCGCGAAGGTGAGCGCGCGCTGCGCGCGGCTGAAGCAGGCGAGTGACGACCTCGCCAAGGCGCAAGAGCCAGGCGCGACGGGGGCGACGGTCCGTCGCTACCTGCACGGCGCGGCCGACCGGCTGCGCGACCTGGTGCACGGGATCGACGGCCTCGAACCACCGGCTGCGCTCGAGGTCGACGCCGACGAGCTCGTGCGCCTCCTCGACGAGTACGCCGGCGGCCTCGACGAGCTCGCCGACCGTGTGCGCGCGGGCGACACGATCCGGGCGACGTTCGAGCGGAACGCGAAGCTCGTCCAACGCCTCAACGTCGCGGCAGGCCAGGCGACGACGCTGGTCACACGGCTCGAGCTCACCGGCTGCATCCTGAGCTGAGATGCGGGCCGTCACCGTCGTGCTCGTCACCGCGACGCTCGTGGCGCTCGCCGGGTGCGGCGGCGGTCGGCGCTCGCACGGCGACTTCGTGCGCGACGCCGGCGACATCTGCCGCGAGGCGAACCGGCGCTTCGACCGGGTCACGATCGTGCGCCCGAGCGCGGCGCACGCGGAGGCCGCGCTCGCCGAGATCGTGGAGATCGGCGCGGTCGCGGTCCACGACCTCCGGCGCGTCAAGCCACCCAAGGGGGACGAGACCGACGTGAGCGCGTGGCTCGGCGCGTTCGAGCAGGCCCTCGACGAGCTCGACTACGCGCGCTCGCTGCTGCACGATGACGAGATCGTGCGGGCGCTGGGCGCGATCGCACGCGCCGACGTGCTCACGCGCCGTGCCCGCGTCCTTGGACGCCGCATCGGTGTCGCACGCGTCTGCGTCGTCCCGCAGCTGCTGCCGGGCGACGAGCACAGCGCCTGAAGAGGCCGCTCGCGTCACCGTCGCACGCGGGTCGTGTCGTAGGGCTCCGCATCACCGAGCAGTCAGGAGCCCGCTGTGCATCGACGCCTCGTCGCGCGCGCCCTCGTCACCGCCGCCCTCGTCCTCCTCGTCGCTGGCGCCCCACCCACCGCGGCATCGTCCGAGGAGACGGTGTGCGAGGACGGCAGCCTCGCCCGGCAGCGCACCGAGGTCGACGCCGACCTCGCGGTGGACGGGTTCGACCCGGCGCTCGGCACGCTGCTCGAGGTCGACGTGCCCACGCAGTCGGTGCACCTCGACACCGACGCGGTCTTCGAGAACACGGCGCAGACGGCGGTCACCTTCGAGGAGCACATGACCTACCAGGTGACGTTCACGAGCCCCGGCGGGCTCGCCTCACCCGCGCCGGTGACCGGCACGATCGAGCGGGTGCCGTCCCAGACGCTCGCCGCGTTCGACGGCACGCTCGACTTCGCGGGGCCGAGCGCGGTGGCCCAGCCGCCGACGGCGCAGCACGCCGCCGCGGCACCGGTGTCGAGCACCGACCCCGCCGTGCTCGCCGCGTTCACCGGTCCCAGCGTCGCCTTCCACGTCGCGTCGTCGATCGGCGAGACGTTCACCGGCGGCGGCGGGAACGTCGACGCTCAGATCAACACGTACGCCAGCGCGTCGGTACGGGTCTGCTACCGGTACGCGCCGTCCACACCACCCACGACCGCACCGCCGACCACACGGCCCCCGGCACCAACCCCACCCACGCCCGTCGCCGTCGCGGCCACCGCGGTCGTGGCGCCGCGCGCGCTCGTGTTCACCGGCTGAGGGCGAGCGACCCGACCTGCGAGCGGACCGCGGGGCGGACGGGGTCGGAACACGGCTTGCCTCGAGGCAGCGGGACGGTGCACGCTGCGGGAGAGCACGAGATGCGGAGCTTCGAGACGTCGGCGACCGAGGTGCGGACGCCGGTCGTTCTCCCGGCCCGGCGCCCGCACCAGCGGTCAGAGCCCAGCCCCACCGCGCGCGGGGGACCGGCCGGGCGACGGGGCGCCCCGTTGAGGCGGAGATGTGCCCAGCTGCCTCCGGGGCGCCCCACATCGTCCGGCTCACACTGATCGACCGCCGCGCGCTCAGTCTTGAGCACCGGTGGCGACGCGCGCTCGAACATGGAGGTCGAGCGGTCGCCCGCGTAGCCTGGCCCACCGATGCCCTACGACCGACTGACCTCGCTCGACGCCAGCTTCCTGCGACTGGAGCGCATCGAGACGCCGATGCACGTCGGGGCGCTCTCGGTCTTCGAGGGCGAGTCGTTCTTCGGCGACGACGGCCGCTTCCGCCTGCGCGACGCTCGCGACCTCGTTGCGTCCCGGCTGCACCTCATCCCGCGCTTCCGCAAGCGGATCCAGTCGGTCCCGCTCGACGCGGGAGAGCCGATCTGGGTCGACGACCCGCGCTTCGACATCGGCTACCACGTGCGCCTCACCGCGCTGCCGTCGCCGGGCACGCGTGATCAGCTGCTCACCCTGTTCGAGCGGGTGCAGTCGCAGATGCTCGACCGCAGCCGCCCGCTGTGGGAGCTGTGGTTCGTCGAGGGGCTCGAGGGCGGGCACGTCGCCCTCATCCAGAAGACGCACCACGCGCTCGTCGACGGTGTGTCCGGCGTCGACGTGGCGACCGTGCTCCTCGACTTCGAGCCCGAGCCGACGTTCCTCGACCCACCGCCGTGGCGGCCCGAGCCCGCCCCGACGCCGGCTCGTCTGCTCATCGACACGCTGCGTGAGTACGTCGCCGCGCCGCAGGCGATCGCGGGCGCCACGCGCCGCGCCGCCGAGGTGCCGCGGCGGGCGGTCGACCGCATCGCCGAGCTCGTCCGCTCCCTGTCGACCTTCGGCGAGGGCGGCATCGTCGCCCCGCGCACGTCGTTGAACCATCCGGTCGAGGGGCGCAGCCGGCGGTTCGGTCTCGTGCGGGTGCCGCTCGACGACGTGAAGCTCGTCCGCCGCGCGTTCGGGGGGACGGTCAACGACGTCGTGCTGGCCGGGATCGGTGGCGGCCTTGCACGCCTGCTCGACGCCCGCGAGGAGCTCTACCCGGAGCTCGTCCTCAAGATCTTCTGCCCCGTCTCCGTGCGCGACGAGAGCCAGCACATGCAGCTCGGCAACCGCGTGTCGGCGATGTTCGTGCCGCTCCCGGTCGGCGAGCTCGACGCGATCGTGCGCCTCTACGCGGTGCAGCGCACGACGACGGGCCTCAAGGAGCGCGAGCAGGCGGTGGGTGCCGCGACGCTCCTGAACCTCACGTCCTACGCCGCGCCGACGCTGCTCGGGCTGGCGGCGCGGCTCGTGCACCACCAGCCGCTCGTGAACCTCGTGTGCACGAACGTGCCGGGGCCGCAGGTGCCCCTGTACTGCCTCGGCGCGCGCATGCTCGAGGCGTACCCGATGGTGCCGCTCTCGCGGAACCTCAACCTCGGCGTGGCGATCCTGTCCTACTGCGGCACCCTCCACCTGGGCCTGCTCGCCGACCGTGACCAGTGGGCCGACCTCGACGTCCTCGAGGCGGGCATCGACGACTCGTTCGCAGAGCTCACGAAGCTCGCCCAGGAGCGGGAGGCCCGCGCCGGTGAGTGACACGTCCGATGGACCGGCGCCATGAAGGCGGAGATGTGGGAGCAGGACGCCTGCGACATCGCCGATGCGGTCCGCGCCGGTGACCTGTCGTCGCGTGTCGTCCTCGAGGCGCACCTCGAACGGATCAAGCGGCTCGACCCCGAGCTGAACTGCGTCTGCCACCTCGACGCCGACGCAGCGCGCGTGCGCGCCGACGAGATCGACGCCGAGGTCGCGGCGGGCGGCGACCCGGGCCCGCTCGCGGGCGTGCCCATGGGCGTCAAGGAGCTGGCGTCCGTCGCCGGCTGGCCCGAGACGCACGCTTCGGTCGTCTACGCCGACAACGTCGCCGAGGGCGACGACACCGAGGTCGCGCGGCTGCGCGCCGGGGGCGCAGTCATCACCGGGCTCACGACCGCGTCCGAGCACGGTACCGTGAGCTTCACGAACACGCCGCTGCACGGCGTCACGCGCAACCCGTGGAACCTGGAGCGCACGCCCGGCGGCTCGTCCGGCGGGTCGGCGGCCGCGGTCGCGGCGGGCCTCTTCCCCGCGTGCACGGGCGGCGACGGCGGCGGCTCGATCCGCATCCCGTCGTCGTACTCCGGCCTGTTCGGCATGAAGGCGACGTTCGGGCGCATCGGGCGCGGCCCGCAGGCGTTCCCGTCGTCGCTCAACCCGGTGCGCGGGCCCATGGTGCGGTCGGTGCGCGACGCGGCGCGCTATCTCGACGTGACATCCGGCCCGACGCTCACCGACCCGACCTCGCTGCCGAAGCCGGCGGTGCCGTTCGAGGAGGAGCTCACGTCCGGCATCGCGGCCGAGCGGCTGCGCGGCAAGCGCGCCGCGTTCACGTCGTCGGTCGGCTTCGCCGGCGCCCTCCCGGAGGTCGCCGCGCTCGCGGAGGAGCTCGCGCACGTGCTCGTCGAGGAGGCCGGGCTCGAGCTGGTCGAGGGCCTCGACGTGGACCTGCCGCGGCCCGGGGCGTCGTGGGGTGTGCTGTCGACGATCGACGACATGTCGTGGCACGTCGACCACGTCGCCGACCGGCTCGACGAGCTGACGCCGGTGCACCGCCTGCAGCACACGTCCTTCACGAACCTGACGCCGGAGGTGCTCGGCAAGGCGATCCGGCGGCGGCACGAGCTGCTCACGGTGGTGGCCGCGATCTTCGAGCAGGTCGACTTCCTGCTCACGCCGACGACACCGACGCCCGCGTTCGCGGCCGAGGGCGCGCTGCGCGCGGAGCTGAACGGCGAGCCCGTCACGCTGTTCGAGCTCTCGGCACCGTTCACCGCGCCGTTCAACATGACCGGCCAGCCCGCGGCGAGCATCCCGTCCGGGTTCGTCGACGGGCTGCCCGTCGCACTGCAGGTCATCGCACCCCGCCACCTCGACATCGACTGCCTCGCCGCCGGCGCGCTCCTCGAGGCTGCGCGTCCCTGGCCCAAGCTCGCGCCCTTCGCCTACACCTGACCCCGCCCGCGCCTTCGCTGCCTCAGCCCGACGGCCGGTATGGTCCGAGTGGTGGCATCGACGTCGCAGGCGAGCGTTCCGGAGGACGCCGGCCGGGTACCCCGGCCGGCGGGCGAGCGCGACCATGAGGGTGAACCCAGGCCGAGACCGCGAAAGCAGGAGCAGGAGCCCGCGTCCGAGGAGATCACCGAGGTCGCGCCGGGCATCATCCGGATGCAGCTCCCGATCTGGATGCCGGGCCTCGGGCACGTGAACACCTACGGGCTGCTCGACGACCGCGGGCTCGCGGTCGTCGATCCGGGTCTGCCTGGGCCGTCGTCGTGGAAGGCGTTGAGAGCGCGCCTGCAGCGCGCCGGCTTCCGCGTGCGCGACATCCACACCGTGATCGTCACGCACTCGCACCCCGACCACTTCGGCGGCGCGGGTCGCATCAAGAAGGAGGCGAACGCCGAGCTCGTCGCGCACCGAGCGTTCACGACCTGGTCGCTCCAGGAGTCGAAGCGGCGCAACCACCTCCCGACCGAGCAGGAGGCCGCGGAGGCGGAGCGCATCGCTGCGGCCGCGGCGCAGGCGCTCGACGTCGGCGGCGAGGAGATCCCGACGATCGCCGAGCACACCGACGACTACGAGGGCGACCCGCTGCGCGACAACCCGACGAGCGAGCTCCAGGCGGGCTCGGTGCCCTGGGGCGGCGAGACGCCGTGGGGCGGGAGCAAGCACCCGATGCCCCCGTGGCGGCGGCGCATGATGATCCGTGCGCTGCGCTTCCTCTTCCGCCCGCCCGACCCGAGCCGGCGCGTCGTGCACGGCGAGCGGCTCCAGCTCGCGGGCCGGGAGTGGGTGTCGATCCACACGCCCGGCCACACGATCGACCACCTGTGCCTCTTCGACCCCGAGCACGGGATCCTCATCTCGGGCGACCACGTGCTCCCGTCGATCACGCCGCACGTCTCGGGCGTGGGCCAGGGTGCCGACGCGCTGAAGTCGTACCTCCAGACGCTCGACCTCGTCGCCGCGCTCGACGGGGTTCGGCTCGGCCTCCCCGCGCACGGGCACCCGTTCGACGACGTGCCGGGGCGCGTGGAGGCGATCAAGGAGCACCACCAGGAGCGCATGGAGCTGCTCGCGGAGGCGTCGCACGCGCTGGGCCCCGCAACCGTCCAGCAGCTCAGCCACGAGATCTTCCCGAAGAAGCACTGGGGCGTCATGGCGGAGAGCGAGACGTTCGCCCACCTCGAGCACATGGTGCTCGCGGGCGAGGCCGAGCGCTGGGACGACGCCGACGGGCGCCTCGTGTACCGCGTCGCCTGAGCGCATGATGCGTCCCTCACCGTCGTGGGGAGGGTCGAGAGACGCATCTTGATCAGGACAGCGTTACCCTGCGCGCATGCAGCGGATGGACCCGACCAAGACCTGGCGGACGGTCGAGGAGCGGCTCGACCGCGAGACCGAACCCCGGCGCCGGCAGATCCTCGAGAAAGTGCTCGCGCACATGAAGGCCGAGGCCGCCGGCGACCTCGAGGGCCTCATGGCGACGCTCGCGCCCGATCCGCAGTACCACCAGTGGGGCGCGTCGCCCGTCGACAACGGCCCGAAGGGGCGCGCCGCGGTCGAGCAGTTCTACAAGGACTTCGTCGCCTCCGGCGCGACGAACCTCGAGTACGACATCGAGCGACTCGTCGTCGACGACGACTGCGTCGTCACCGAGGGCATCATGCGCATCGCGTATCCCGGCGCGACGCTCCAGGCGATGGGCCGCGTCGTCGACGACCCCGCCGCCTACTACCTCTACGAGGCCCGCATGCTCGTCGTCTGGCCCTACGACGCCGACGGCCTCCTCCTGGCCGAGGACGCCTACACCGCCACCGACGGCTTCGCGAAGCTCCACAAGCTCACCCCCGACGAGCTCCCACCCGCGCTGGTGCCGACGGGCTGACGCGCGTGACCGCGGACCTCCAGGACGAGACGACGGATCTGCTCCAGCAGCTGATCCAGAACGCGTGCGTGAACGACGGGCGCGTCGAGTCCGGCGGCGAGATCCGCAGCGTCGACCTGCTGCAGCAGTACCTCGGGAGCGCGGGTCTCGACGTCGAGCGTTACGAGCCGCAGCCCGGGCGCGCCAGCCTCGTCGCGCGCATCGAGGGCAGCGACCCCGCCGCGCCGAGCCTCCTCCTCATGGGCCACACGGACGTCGTGCCCGTGAACGCCGACGGCTGGAGCCGCGAGCCGTTCTCCGGTGAGATCGTCGACGACTTCGTCTGGGGTCGCGGCGCGGTCGACATGCTCAACATCACCGCGTCGCAGGCCGTGGCGTTCCGCAACCTCGCGCAGTCGGGCTTCACCCCGAAGGGCACGCTCATCTATCTCGCGGTCGCGGACGAGGAGGCCCTCGGCACCTGGGGCGCGAAGCACCTCGTGGAGCACGAGCGCGACGCGGTGTACGCCGACTACGTCCTCACGGAGTCGGGCGGGTACCAGATGCCCACGCCTGAGGGCATCCGCCTCCCGGTGCTCACCGCCGAGAAGGGCACCTTCTGGTCGAAGATCCGCGTCCGCGGCACCCCCGGCCACGGCTCGCAGCCCTACCGCACCGACAACGCGGTCGTCACCGCGTCCGAGGTCGTCCGCCGCATCCAGGCCTATCGGCCGCAGACCCAGATCCAGGACGTCTGGCGCCAGTTCGTCGAGGGGATGCACTACCCACCGGAGATCCGCGACGCGTTCCTCGATCCCGACGGGCTCCACGAGGCCCTCGCCGAGCTGCCGCTCGGCATGTCGCGCCTGGTCCACGCCTGCACGCACACGACGTTCTCACCGAACGTGATGCACGGCGGCACCAAGACGAACGTGATCCCCGACACCGTCGAGCTCGAGATCGACATCCGCACCCTGCCCGGCCAGACGGGCGACGAGGTGCGCGCCATGCTCGACGAGGCGCTCGGAGACCTCGCCGACCGCGTCGAGCTCGAGTCGAACGACGACCCGTCGACCGAGTCGCCCGTCGACACGCCACTCTGGGACTCGCTCGCGCGGGTGACCGGCAGGCTGGTGAAGGACTCCGCGCTCGTGCCGTTCCTCATGGTCGGCGGCACCGACAATCGGTTCTTCCGACGCGCCGGCTCCGTCGGCTACGGGTTCGCGCTCTTCAGCCGCCGCCTCTCGTTCGAGGACTACGCCACGATGTTCCACGGCAACGACGAGCGGGTCGACGTCGAGTCGCTCGGCCTCTCCGAAGAGCTCTGGGAGGCCGTCGCGCGCGACCTGCTCGAGTAGCCCGGATCAGCTCCCGCAGCCGCTCGCCTCAGCCTTCGATCGCGGACTTCGCCGCCGCGAGCGACTGCCGCAGGGACCGGCGCAGCGGTCCGCGCAGCGGCAGGGTCACGATTCCGGCGACGAGCTTGACGGGCACCGACCACTCGACCGTCGTGACCACGCGGGTCCCACCCTGCGCGTTCGTCACGAACTCCCGTGTCGACGTCGTCTCGATCCCCGACTGGACACCGCGCGAGACGGTCCGCCGGGGCGGATCATGCTCGAGCAGCACGCTGCTCGCAGGTACGACGTCGCCCGAGCGGTTGCGGATCGTGTACTCGATCCTGCGCCTGCCCTCCTCGGCCGGCTCCTCGACGCGCACGACCTCGACCAGCCCAGGCACCAGCACACGGGCGTTGGCGACGTCGTCGAAGAACGCGAACACCCGCGCGACGGGCGCGTCGATGTCGATGCTCTCGCGCACACGGCTCATGGGGCTCCGATCGAACGCTGGCGACAGGTGCTCATCGGCGTCGGCGTGCTACGCCGCGCTCGTATCTCGTTGCTCGTCGGGTGGGTGCAGCGACCAGGTGCCGTCGTCGTGGATCTCGATGGTGTAGCCGCGGTGGGTCACGCGGTCGTGGTCGTCGGCGCAGATCAGCCCCAGGATCTCGTAGCTGGTGCGGTGGTGCTCGGCGTAGTCCTCGATGTGGTGGCGCTGGAGGTGCTGGGTGGCGTCACAGCCGCGGATCTTGCAGCGCTGGTCGCGTTCTTCGATCGCGATCTTGAGGGCTTCGGGCACGTGGCGGGTCCGGGTGACGATGGCGCGCACGTCCTTGCCGTCGTGGAGCACCAGCTCCAACAGCCCGTGCGAGAGCACCTGGCGGGCCACGGAGACCGGCACCGGGCCGACGCCGGGGATCTCGCAGATCTCCCCCGGTTCGGTCTTGCCGCGCAGCACCGGGGTGAGGTCGACGCGCACGCGTGCCACCGGCTCGCTTGTGTTCTCGTGCTTCTCGCCGCGGGCGAGGCCGATGAGCGCGTCGTACATGTAGACATCCTGGGACTCGCGCCGTCCCTCGGTGCGGCCCTGCTCGAAGGCCTGGCGGCGCAGCGGCTCCAGGGCGCGCAGCAGGGTGTCGACCTCGCTGGTCGGCCCGGAGAACGCACCATGGGTCTCGACCCCTCGGGTCCAGGTCCGCAGGTGCCGGTCGCGGTGCGCCCGGGCCTGGGCTTCCTCGGCGTCGGTGGCCGCCGCGACGACTCGTTCGTGCTCGGCCCGCAGTGTGCGGAACTCGCCCCGGCCGGCGATCTTCAACAGCTTCGGCTCGGACTCCGGATCCAGCGTCGCGGCCCGGCTCACGAGCGCGGCCTGGCTCACCGACAGCGACCCGTCGCGCAGCCTCGCCTCCGTGGTCGCCAGCCCGGTGATCCGATCCGCGGTCGCCAGAGCCTCGCGCGCCTGAGGCTCGGAGCAGCCCGACGCGTGCGCGAACCACTGCTCCGGAGTCGCGGCCGAGGACCCCGCCACCCAGCCGCGGGTGTCGACCGCGCGCCGTCCGAACAGGAGTCGCGCGGCCGCACCCAATCGCTCGACCTCGGCTGCGACCTCGGTCAGGCGCGCCGCGTCGCGTCCGTCGTAGAGCGCGGGATCGAGCGCAGCGACCACGTCGCGCAGCTCGCCTGCGATCGC
>DATBSK010000011.1:0-10732 GCA_036559825.1 Acidimicrobiia bacterium
GGTTGATTGCCGATGCCTGAGTGGGGTCGCTGGTAGTTGTAGTCCTCGAGCCAAGTGCTGAGGGTGCCAAGCCGGTCGTTGTTGGTGTTGTAGGTCTTGGCGTAGCCCCATTCGGTGAGCATTGTTCGGTGGAACCGTTCGACCTTGCCGTTGGTTTGTGGGCGGTAGGGCCGTGTGACGAGGTGGCGGATCTCGCCTAGGGCTGCCTTGAACGCGTTCGCGACGGTGTAGTTCTTGGCGTTGTCGGTCATGACGCGTTCGATGCTGATCCCGAGCTCAGCGAAGTGTGCGAGCGCATCGGTGAGGAACTGGGCGCAGGTCTCGCCTCGCTCGTTGGGATGGACCTGCACGAAGGCGTAGCGAGTGTGGTCGTCGACGGCGACGTGGAGGTAGTCGTAGCCGGCCTTGCCGTAACCCCGTTGAGCGTTGCCGCGCCCATGAGCGCGCCACCCGCCGCCTTCGGGGATCCGCCCGAGCTTCTTGACGTCCAGATGGAGCAGCTCTCCGGGTCGAGCGCGTTCGTAGCGGATCGGGATCCCACTCACTCGATCAAGACGCGACAACCGCGACACCCCATGACGTGCGAGCACCGCATGGATGGTCGAGGGAGCCACCCCGAGACGACCAGCCATGAGATGCGGACCGCGGCGCCACCGACGACGCAGTTCGACGATCCTGGCTTCGACGTCGACTGGGGTGCGAAGCGGGCAGCGATGCGGTCGACTCGAACGATCCTCTAAACCAGCCAGACCTTCTGAGCGCCAGCGGCGCAACCACTTATGAGCCGTCGTACGCGACACCCCCGCCATCGCCGCGGCGTGCGCAGGGGCCCAACCCTGCGCCTCGATCCGCGACACCAGCAACAACCTTCCAGCGGGCGTCAATTTCGCTTTAGCGTGAGCCATGAGGGGTCTCCTCCCGGACAGGGTGCGTCAGCAACACCCATCCGAAGAGCGAGGCCCCTCAACTGTCAACGACCTACCCGGGAACTACATCTAGGCCCCCACATCCTCGAGGACGCCGAGCCGGCGGGCGGCCTCGACCGCGCGCGAGCGCACCTCGTCCTCCTCGTCGATCACGCCATCGTGCATGAGGACCCTGCCGTCGACGACCGTCGCGTCGATCACGGAACCCGACGCCGCGTACACGAGGTTCGTGATCGGATCGCCGGGCACGAGCTCCGTGGCGTCGGCGCGGGCGAGCAGGAAGTCCGCGGGCGCGCCGACCTCGAGCGCGGTCCCTCCGAGCGCGGGTGCGAGCGCGCCGGTCACGACGTCCCACGCCTCGGCAGCCGGGAGTGCCGCCGGGTCGTTGCACCGGTGCTTCTGGACGAGCGCGAGGACCTTGACGTCGGCCAGCAGGTCGAGCGCGTTGTTCGACGACGCGCCGTCCGTCCCGAGACCGATCGGGATGCCGTGCTCGCGGACCTCGGCGTACGGGAAGATCCGGCCGACCGCGAGCTTGAGGTTCGACACCGGGTTCGTCACGACGGTGCAGCCCCGCGCCGCGACGAGCTCGAGCTCCGGCGGCTCCATCCACACACCGTGCGACAGGATCGTCGTCGGCCCGAGCACCCCGAGGCGGTCGAGCAGCGCCGCGGGTCGCTCGCCATATCGCTCGAGACAGCCGGTGACCTCGTCCTCGACCTCGAGGAAGTGCAGCTGCAGCGGCGCGTCGAATGCTCGCGACTGCTCGGCCGCCCACGACAGCGTCGGCGCGCTCACCGTGTAGATCCCGTGCGGCGTCAGCGAGGGCGTGATCCGCGGACCCGTCTCGGCGAGGAGGTCGAGCACGTCGCCCCCCGCCGACTGGACCTCCTTCGCGCGCTCCGGGTCCATGCCGTCGACGAGGGGCAGGCCGACGGCGGCGCGGAGCCCGGCGTCCTCGACCGCGCGCGCGACCGCGACCGGCTCCCAGTACATGTCCCAGAAGCGCACCGTCCCGGTCCGGATCATCTCGACGCACGCGAGCCGCGTCCCCCAGTACACGTCGTCGTCGGTGAGCCGTGCCTCCGCGGGCCAGATCCGATGCTCGAGCCAGTCCATGAGTCGCAGATCGCTGCCGTACCCGCGGAACAGCGTCATCGCGGCGTGCGTGTGGCCGTTGACGAGCCCGGGGAGCAGGAGGCGGCCCGTGCCGTCGAGGACGTCGTCACCGGGCTCCGCGACGACGTCCGGACCGAGCGCCGCGATGACGCCGTCCACGGCGCGGAGCC
Source organism: Acidimicrobiia bacterium (assembly GCA_036559825.1). Classification (GTDB taxonomy): domain Bacteria; phylum Actinomycetota; class Acidimicrobiia; order IMCC26256; family PALSA-555; genus DATBSK01. The sequence goes on from DATBSK010000011.1 coordinate 2,216, forward strand.
CGACCCGCTCGCCACCGAGCGCGGCGCCGACGACCGCGAGGCTCATGACAAGGTGGCGACGGCGTCGGTGAGGACGGCGAAGAGCCGGTCACGGTTCACGCGCTTCCCGGCCTCGAACTCCTCACGCGTGAGCGAGACGTCGCCGATCCCGTTGGCGAGGTTGTCGACGATGCACACCGCGGCGTAGTCGAGCCCGAGCTCGTTCGCGACCACGCACTCCGAGCCGATCGTCATCCCGACGACGTCGGCGAACCCGGCGACGAGGCGGATCTCGGCCGCCGTCTCGAAGCGCGGGCCGTTCGTCTGCCAGTACACGCCGCCGTCGACGACGTCATCACCTGCGGTCTGGCGCGCGCGTCGCCAGGCATCGAGGACCTGCGTGCGCCACGGCTGCGTGAAGGCGGGGACGACGTGACAGCGCGTGTCCAGGTGGACGCTGACCGGTGGGTGGTCGAGCGCGATGAAGTCGTGCGGCACGAGGTGCGTGCCCACGCCCAGCTCCGGGCGCAGTCCGCCCACGGAGCTGAGGGCGAGCACGCGGTCGCACCCGACCGCCGCGAGGGCACTCAGGTTGCGCGCGTGGTCGACCAGGTGCGCCGGCACGTACTCGTCGAGACCGTGCCGCTGGAGCAGGACGCAGTGGTCGCCGGCCAGGATCGTCACCGGTCCACGTGCGCCATGCGCAGGGCGGCGTCGCGCGCGTCCCGCGAACGGCACCTGCCCTTCGACGCCGAGCATCGAGTGGCCACCCACGACTCCGAGGAGACCCATCCTCCCGCTACTCGGCGCCGCGCTGCGGTCGGTGCACGGCGCCGATCGTAGGCTGGCGCGGTGCACGGATCGCCGGGACGGACGCGCACCGCCGTCTGCGCCGTCGCGCTCGCGATGCTGACGGCCTGCTCCGGAGGCGGCGGACAGCTCGCCGAGCGCGACGGCAGCACCGCGTCGACGACTGCCGCTCCCAACGCCCCGGTTCGCACGAGTGTGCTGGAGATCCCGAGAAGTGCGGCGGCCGTCACCCGCGAGCTGCGCGAGGTCGAGACCGGGCTCCGTGGCGACGACCGCGATCCTGGTCACCTGTCGGCGCTCGGTCGTCGTCAGGATCTCGCGTACCGCGCGCTGGCAGCGCACCCGGCGTGGGTCGAACGCGTCGTGACCGCTCTTCCCGCGCCGGTGCAGACCGCGGTGCGCGCGAACGTCAAGGCCGGCGCGTCGCTCGCCGAGCTCACCGCCGGCGGCACACCACCGGCGACACTCCCCGACTGGCAGGTGCTGGCTCCCCGCGCCGCGTCGACCCTGCGCGGCTACTACGAGGAGGCCCAGGCGGCGACGGGCACGCCGTGGGAGTACCTCGCTGCGATCCACCTCGTCGAGAGCCGGATGGGTCGCATCCACGGGACCAGCAATGCCGGCGCGCAGGGGCCGATGCAGTTCATCCCGGCGACCTGGGAGGCCTACGGGGCGGGCGACATCACCGACGACCACGACGCGATCAAGGCGGCGGCCCGGTACCTGGCGGATCGGGGCGCCCCGGGCGACATGCGCCGGGCGCTCTTCTCGTACAACAACGACGACCGTTACGTCGCGGCCATCGAGCTCTACGCCCAGGTGATGCGCGCCGACCCGCGCGCCTACGACGGCTATCACGCGTGGCAGGTGTTCTTCGGGACCGGGCACGGGACGTTCCTGCTGCCGGAGGGGTACGGCACGCCGTGAGATCCGCGGCTGTCCTTGCTACCGGCGGGTAATGTCCAGCGCCATGTGGTGGCGGCGCTCCGACGGGCGGCTGGTGCGGGGTCTCAACAACACCCGCCGCGCGATGCCCTACTTCATGCGCGGCCGCAATGAGTCCGCGGTCTACTTCGAGCAGGATCTCGCCCTGCACAAGACCGACCGCTTCATCCGCGAGTGGAACCAGGCGAACCCGATGCTGCGGATCGACGTGTTCCATCTCGCGTGCTGGGGCCTGAAGGAGGCGCTCGAGCGGACGCCGAGCTGCAACCGCTTCGTCGCGGGCGGCCGCCTGTACCAGCGCGACGACATCTGGTTCTCCTACGCGGTGAAGCAGAAGCTCGAGACCGTATCACCCATGGTCGCCGTGAAGCGCCGCTTCGACACCGACGGCTCGTTCGCCGACATGGTCGCGGGCATGGCCGAGACGCAAGGCGACTACAAGTCGGGCCGGATCAGCACCACCGACACCGAGCTCGGTCTGCTGATGAGGTTCCCGGGATTCGTGCGGCGCATCATCATGGCCGCCTTGAGGCTGCTCGACCGCCTCGGCATGCTGCCGCCGTCGTTCATCCGCAACGATCCGATGTACTGCTCCGCGTTCTTCGCCAACATGGCGAGTCTCGGCATGCCAGCCGTGTACCACCACCTCTACGAGTACGGCACCGCCGGGATCTTCTCGTCCGTCGGCCGGCCGGTCGCGGAGCCGGGAAGCCCCACGAGCGGACCCGACCGCCGGCGCGTCATGCAAATCCGCTGGACGTTCGACGAGCGCTGCGACGACGGGCTCGCGGCGTGGTACGCGCTCCGCCGCGTGAAGCAGGTGATGGAAGACCCCGAAGCCGTGGGCATCCGCGTGGAAGCGGTGCCCGGCGGCGCGCTCGAGGAGACGCCCGAGAGCCCTCGGGTCGACGACGCCGCGCTCTCGTAGACTTCTCCCCGCGATGAGCTACTTCTCGGAGCGCCTCGAGGCGTTCCCGCGCATCGAGCCCTACCGCATGGCGCGCGCGTCGGGGTACTGGCCGTACTACAAGACCGTGGAGAGCGCGTCGACGCCGCGTGTCACGGTCGAGGGCCAGGACGTCATCAACTTCGGCTCCAACAACTACTTGAGCCTCTCGTACCACCCGAAGGTGATCGAGGCTGCCGTCGCCGCGACCGAGCACTTCGGGAGCGGGGTGACCGGCAGCCGGCTGCTCAACGGCACGTTGTCGTTGCACAAGGAGCTCGAAGGGGAGCTGGCCGAGTTCTACGGACGCGAGGCCGCGCTCGTCTTCTCGACGGGCTACGTGGCGAACGTCGCGTCCATCGCCGGCTTCCTCGGCCGCCGCGACTACGCCGTCGTCGACAAGGAGATCCACAACTCCCTGCTGACCGGCGTGCGGCTCTCGGGCGCGTCGATGAAGCGCTTCCGCCACAACGACCTCGACCACCTCGACAAGGTGCTCGCATCGCTACCGGCCGACGCGGGCAAGGGGATCATCCTCGACGGCGTCTACTCGATGGGTGGCGACACGGCCCCGCTCGACCGCGTCGTCGAGACCGCCGCCCGCCACCCGAACACCTTCGTGCTCGACGACGAGGCGCACGGCATCGGCGTCCTCGGTGCGCGCGGGCTGGGCGCGCTCGAGCACTACGGCGTGCTCGACGACATCGACCTCGTGACGATCACGTTCTCGAAGACGCTGGGATCGTGCGGCGGCGCGCTCATGGGCTCACAGGACGCGATCGAGCTGCTCACGCTGACCTCCGACACACTGATCTTCACCGCCTCGAACACACCCGGCTCGGTCGCCGCCGCGCTGGCCGCGTTGCGCATCTTGCGCGCCGAGCCCGACCGCCCGGCGCGGCTCCGAGCGAACGTCGCGGCGTTCCTCGGATTGCTGCACGAGCGCGGCGTGCCGACGAACCCCGCGGAGAGCGCGATCGTGACGATCCCTCTCCAACGCTTCGACGAGATCTCGACCGTCCTCCTCGCGCTCGACCTGCTCGACAAGGGCGTCTTCGTGAACCCCGTCATCCCGCCCGCGGTGACGAAGGAGATGGGCCTGATCCGGTTGAGCCTCATGGTCGATCACGACCGGGCACTGCTCGAAGAGGCCGCCGACACCCTCGCCAAGGTCCTCGCCGACCACGAGCAGCTGCCCGCCTGAGCGCGGGCAGGCTCACGCGGCGCGCTGGCGCACCTGCTCGAAGCGCTTCTCCCAGGCGTTGTGCCGCGCCTTGGCGTCCTGGACGAACGGCGACCAGCCGATCACCTTGATCAGGACGTCGTTGACCAGCCGCGGGATCCCGGCCAGAGGCCGCTTGAAGTCGACGAACAGCACGACCCGAGTGCCGTCGGTGTCGTTCCACGCCTCGTGCTCGAACACGTCGTCGAACACGAGGCTCTTGCCCTCGGTCCAATGGCGCACGTCGTTGCCGACGCGGATCCCGCACTGCTCGCGCGGCTCGGGCACCATGAGCGCGAGGTGGTACCGGAGCACCCCTTTGTAGGGCCCGCCGTGCGCCGGGATCCGCTTGTGCGGGGAGAAGATCGAGAACATCGCGGTCGTCATCCCCGGGATCCGCTGGAGGAGGCGCGCCGTCTCCGGACATCGCTCGACGTTGTTGCCCGCCGTGAACCCGTACCCGTAGAAGAAGAAGGTCTTCCAGCGGTCGTCGTCGGTGATCTGGTATTGGTCGGTGGAGATGTCCTGGAAGTTCGGGAGATCGTCGTGGTACCGCAGGACCTCGTCGAGCTCGGCGCGGATCACGGGCACTCCGGCTTCGAGCTCCGCGGTCCACGCGAAGTCAGCCGGGTCGAAGAACGTGTGGTTGCCGACGAGCGAGTGGCGCCCGAAGTAGCCGTCGAGCCAGCGGATGAACCGCTCGCCCACGCGGTTCGCGGTGTCCACCAGCTTCTCGCGCAACGTGCGGCGGTGCACCTCTGCGGTCACGAGTCACCGAGCGTACTTGCGGGCACCGGGTAGCGTCCCGGAGACATGACTCCGACAGTCACCGCCGCCAACCGCAAGTGGTGGGCGGTCATCGCCATGTCGGGCGTGATGATCGCGCTGACCCTCGACTTCTTCGGTCTGGCGGTCGCCCTTCCCGAGATCGGCAAGGACCTCGACGCGTCCACGGAGACGCTGCTCTGGGCGTTGAACGCGTACCTGCTCGCGTTCGTCGCGATCATGATCCCGGTCGGCCGGCTCGCCGACATCCTCGGTCGCCGCAAGGTCGTCCTTGCCGGCGTCGTGGTGTTCGTCGTGGGGTCCGCGTTGTGCGTCGCCGCGGAGAGCGACATCTTCCTCATCTGCGCACGCGTGCTGCAGGGCTTGGGCGGCGGCACGATCTTCGCGACCTCGGTCTCGGTGGTGAACAACGCGTTTCCCCCGGATGAACGCGCCCAGGCACTCGGGATCTGGTCCGGTGTCGGTCTCATGGGCTCGGCGCTCGGACCGTTCGTCGCCGGCATCCTCACCGAGTACGCGTCATGGCGGTGGTTCTTCTTCCTGAACATCCCGATCGGCATCGCGGTGATCGTGATCACGCTGCTCTCCGTCGAGGAGTCGCGTGACGAGTCGTTCACCGGTGGCATCGACTGGTGGGGGTTCGTCACGCTCAGCCTCGGCTTCGCGCCGATCATCTTCGGGATCCAGCAGGGCTCCCAGTCAGGCTGGACCTCGCCCGAGGTCGTCGCCGGCATCGTCGTCGGAACGCTGTTCCTCGTCGCGTTCGTGCTCATCGAGCTGCGCTTGAAGAAGCGGCCGCCGCTCGTCGAGTTCGGGCTGTTCCGCGACATCCGCTTCGCCGGCGCCTCGTGCGTCGCCTTCCTCGGCAACTGGCAGTTCGGGACGATCCTGTTCTTCCTGACCCTGTACCTGCAGAACGTGCTCGAGCTGTCACCGATCGAAGCCGGGGTCGTGTTCCTGACGTTCAGCATCCCGCTCGTCGTGATGTCGCCGATCGGGGGACGCATGGTCGCCCGCTACGGCTCGCAGCTGCTCATGTCGATCGGCATGGCGCTGGTGGGTCTCGGCGTGGCGGTGTTCGCCTTCCTCGACACCGACTCGGGCGTCGGCATCGTCATCGTCGGGCTCGTGATCGCCGGGTTCGGCCAGGGCTTCGCGTACAACCTCTCGAACACGGCCGGGATGGAGGCGATGCCCGACGAGAAGACCGGAGTCGCGTCCGGGGTACTCCAGACGTCGCGCCTCATGGGCATCGTCATCGGGCTCGCGGTGTCCGGCGCGCTGTTCCGCGGGCTGGAGAACGACGAGCTCATCACGAAGTTCTCGACGAGGGGCAACGGCTTCACCGGCAGCGAGAAGGACACCATCCGACAGCTCCTCTCGGGATCCGACGCGGCGCGGCACCAGCTCGCTGACCTGGCCAAGGCAGCGCGCGGTGCGGTGGACGCCGTGGTCGACGCCGCGTTCGTCCGCGGTCAGCGCGGCGTGATGATCCTCGGCGTGATCGTGTGCGTCCTCGGCGCATGGACCGCGCTCTGGGGCCGCCAGAAGGTGCGCTCGGAGGGTCGCGTCCACCGTGTCGCGCACGGCTTCACGCTCGCCCACTGGCGCCACGAGCCGACCGCACCGACGCCCTCCGCCTGACGCGCCGTCAGCTCCATGGGTCGGCTCGCTCCGACGCCATGAGGGCGATGCGCCGCGGTCGCTCGCCTCAGCTGCTCGCGGCCCGCAGGAAGTCGCGCGCGACCTCGCCGTCGACCACCCGCCGGAACGGCGGCATCGCCTCGAGGAGCGTCGCGCGGTAGCCGGCGACCGCCAGGCGACGGTCGAGGACCGCGACCACGCCTCGGTCGGCGTGCGAGCGGATGAGGCGTCCCGCTCCCTGCGCGAGCGCGAGCGCGGCGGCCGGGAGGTCCACCTCGCGGAAGCCGTCGGCACCGTCCCGCTCGACTGCTTCGCGGCGTGCTTGCTCGAGCGGGTCATCCGGGCGCGTGAAGGGCAGCCGGTCGATGACCACCAGCACGCACGCGGGCCCGGGGACGTCGAGCCCCTGCCAGAAGGCGCGCGTCGCGACCAGGCACGACGACTCGTCGGCCACGAAGGTGTCGATGAGACGTGCCGTCCCGTCGTCCCCTTGGGCGAGCACCGTGTGGTCCGTGCGCTCGCGCAGCATCTCGCTGAACGCGCGCACGTTGCGCCACGACGTGCAGAGCACGAGCGCGCGACCGCCCGCCGCGTCGACGAGGCCGCACAGCTCGTCCTGAGCCGCGGCCTCCCAGTCGGGCGTGCGGATGTCGGGCAGCGCGCGCGGCACGTAGAGCATCGCCTGGTTGCGCAGGTCGAAGGGAGACTCGAAGCGGCGCGAGTCGTACCCCAGACCCGGACCGTCGTCCGTGTCGTCCGTGTCGTCAGCGCCACGTCGTGGTGCTGCGGACGGGTCGAGCCCGAGGCGCCGGGCGAGCGGATCGAAGCGCGGCCCGGGGCCGAGCGTCGCCGAGAGCAGCACGACCGGCAGCTGTGCGAAGAGCACCGGCGCCAGGCGGGGACCGATGACGATCGGCGCGAGCCGCAGCGCGGGCCGCTCTCCCCCCTCGACCCACACGACGTCGTCGCTCCGGGGCGCGCGCAGGCGGCGGATCGCCTCCAACCGCGCGAGCGCGAGACGAACCGCCTGTGCCCCGAGCACGCCTGCCGCGCCCGCGTCGACCGCCGCGCTCGCCGCGGCAACGCGCTCGTCGACCGACGTCAGGATCCGCGCCAGCTCCTGCTCGCTCGGGTCCACCCTGCCGTCGAGGTCCTCCAGCGCGCCCTCGAGCGCGTCCGCCGACTCCAGGACGGGCTCGGTCGCGGTCAGCGGTGCGCCGGCGCGTCGGAGGCGACCCGCGAGCTGACGGAGTCCGCCGGGGTGCGCGTCCGCACCGAGGGCGCCGGTCGCGAAGCGGTCGAACGCGTGGGCCTCGTCGATCACCACGACGTCGTGCTCCGGGAGGAGGCGGCCGCCCGTGGCGAGGTTCGCCGCGTACAGCGCGTGGTTGACGACGACGACGTCCGCGTCGTCCGCGCGCCGCCGTGCTCGCTCGGCGAAGCAGTCCGCGCCGACGTCGCACCGGCTGACCCCCGGGCATTCGTTCGGTCCGCACGTCATCGCCCGCCACGACGACGGCGACACTCGCTCATCGAGATCGACGACGTCGCCCGTCTCCGACTCGGCGGAGAACCGCGACAGCCGCTCGAGGTCGAGCGCGAAGCCCGCGCCGGGACGCTCGTCGAACAGAGCGTCACCCTGGCGCGCGCCCTCGAGCTTGGCGAGACAGAGGTAGTTGCCGCGGCCTTTGAGCAGCGCGCCCGTCACGGTCGCACCGCCGTGCTCCTGCACGAGCGGCAGGTCCTTGCGCCACAGCTGGTCCTGGAGCGTGAGCGTCGCCGTCGCGACGATGGCGCGCACGCCGGCCGCGGCGATCGCGCTCAGGTACGCCAGGCTCTTGCCCGAGCCCGTGGGCGCCTCGGCGACGAGATGGTGCCCCTCGCCGACCGCGCTCGCGATCGCGTCGGTCAGGCGCCGCTGCCCCGGGCGCTCGTCGCCGTCCAGCGCAGCGACGCAGCGTCCGAGGATCTCGAGCGCGGCCGGACGCTCGCTCACCCGTCGGCGGGCACGCGGGCCGTGCTCGGTCGTCGCACGGTGCGGGCGACACTCCTCGGCGTCCACCGTGCCGCGATGCGGAGCACGTCGACGGCCGCCCGCGCCGAGTCGGTGACGCGGCGCACGCTGCTGCCCTCGACCGCGGTCCACACGACGGGGAGCTCGATCACCGACAGGTCGAGCCGTCGC
>DATBSK010000012.1:0-3452 GCA_036559825.1 Acidimicrobiia bacterium
CGCTCAAGGTCGCGAGCGGCCTGCTCAAGCCGACCGGGGGGTCGGTGCACGTGCTCGGCACCGACGTGACGGGCACGAGCGCCGACGCGATGGCGCGCCGCGGCGTGTGCCTCGTCCCCGAGGGGCGCGGGATCTTCCCGAACCTCACGGTGACGGAGAACCTGCGGATGGCGACCTACAGCGGAACGAGCTTCAAGCGGGTGGTCGAGCGTGCGTTCGAGCGCTTCCCGCGGCTCAAGGAGCGTCGCAAGCAGGTGGCGGGAACGCTGTCGGGCGGCGAGCAGCAGATGCTGTCGATGGCCCGCGCGCTCGCGACCGATCCGAAGGTGCTGCTGCTCGACGAGCTCTCGATGGGCCTCGCGCCCCTCATCGTGGAGGAGCTGTACGAGGTCGTGAAGCGGATCGCCGAGGACGACGTCTCGATCCTCATCGTGGAGCAGTTCGCGCACGAGGTGCTCGGTGTCGCGGACACCGCCGCGATCATGCTGCACGGCCGCGTCGAGTTCACCGGCGACCCGCGGGAGGTCGGGGAGGCCCTCGACCGCGCCTACCTCGGGGGCTCGCTCACAGCCTGATTCCGGACGACCCGTGGGCGACGCGAGCGACGCCATGGTGATGGAGCGAGCGCCCGCGGGCGGGGTATCCCCGCCCGCAGCGAGCGGGTGACGCGGGCGTCAGCAGCCGAGCGAGCGACCGCGGGGCGGGTATCCCGCCCCGCAGCGAGCGAGGCCATCGTGATGGTCAAGGCGCGTAGGTGCCGTCGTCCCGGCGCGTCCACCCCGATGCCGCGTGGCTGCCGCCGTCGACGTGGACGACGGTGCCCGTGACGTAGCGCGCGAGGTCGGACGCGAGGAACACGATCGGTCCTGCGCAGTCGTCGGGCGTGCCCCAGCCCCACGGCACCTTCGCCTCGTAGGCGTCACGGTCGCCCTGGCTCACCGCCTCGGCGAGGTCCTCGTCACCGGGCGTCGGGATCGCGTCGGGTGCGACGACGTTCACCCGGATCGACCGTGTCGCGAGCTCGAGGGCGAGCGTCTTCGTGAGGTTCTCGACGGCCGCCTTCATCGCGGCGTACACACCGAAGCCCGGCGCGGCCCGCGACGCCTCGATCGAGGTGACGTTCACGATGGAGCCGCCCTCAGCCATGAGCGGCACGCACGCCCGCACGAAGTTCGTGACGCTGGTGAAGTTCTCGTCGACGAGCGACGCCTGACCCTTGGCCGACACGTCGAGGAACCCCGCGTAGAAGCCGCCCCCGGCGTTGTTGACGAGGATGTGCACGACTGGCAGCTCGGTCGTCACGGCGGAGATCCACGCGTCGACCGCCGCCGCGTCTCGGACATCGAGCACTCCGGTGACGCAGCGGCGACCGACGGCCTCGATCGCCGCGGCCGTCGCCTCGAGCCCGGCGTCGTCGCGGTCACAGATCGCGAGATCGGCACCGAACCGGGCGAGCGCGCCGGCGGTCGCGGCACCGATGCCCTTGGCCGCGCCCGTGACGATCGCGACCTTGCCCTGGAGCGAGACTGCGTCGGGACCGAGCACGCCGAAACGTTAGGCGTACGCTGCGGGAGGATGTTCGTCCAGGTCGACCTCGCGACGATGCCGCCCGTCGTCACGCTCGAGGAGCCAGACGACACGAAGCGCTTCCACGTGTCCGTGACGGGTGGCGACGACGCTGCCATGGTCTTCGGTGCGCTCGTGGACGCCGCCGCCGGTCGCATCGAAGGTGACGACGCGTGGATCACGGTCGACGCGGTGCGCCGGATGGCTCGCGGCAGGGTGGACCCCGGGTGGGAGGACGACCTCGCCGCGATGCTCGACTTTGCGCGTAGCAATGGCTGGCTCGACGAGCACGGCAACGCGATCCGCGCCCACGTGGAGTGGGCCGACCGCTGAGGCTCACGCCGCGGCGGGATCCGTGACTCGTTCGCGCCAGTAGCGCCCGAGCCGCGCCGCCGCCGACAGGTAGAGACCGGCACGCTGACGATCCCACGCCGCCGCGTCGAGGCATGCAAGCGTGTACTTCACCAGGTGCGCGTCCTCGTGGATCGCGGCGAACGTGACGATCTCCGTCACCGACTCCTCGGGTGGGTCCACGGGCACGTCGTCGCCGAGCGGTCGCGACGCGAGTGCGGCTCGGAAGCCGACGACGAACGTCGCCGCGACGGCCAGGGCCAGCACGGGGTGACCGGACGTGCCTGCGCTCCCGAGCACGCCCTGGGGCATGGTCAGGCAGTGGCTCCACCCGTACGGCGCGTAGTCGTCCGGCTCGTCGAGCATCGAGCGTGCCGCGGCACGGAGGAGCACCCGCGCGCCGCCCGCGAGGTCGAGCGAACCCACGACGCCACGCAGGAGCTCGGCCGCGACCCCGGTGCGCTCCGCCTGGGACATGAGCGGATGGATGAAGTCACTCCCGGGGACGCCGAGCTGCGGGGTCGCAGCGATCGACTCCCACAACGCGGACGCACCGGCCCGGCCTCCTCGCGTGAGTCCCTCGTGCCACGAGAGGCGCCACTCGGGAGCACGCGCGAGCTCACGCGCGAGCGGCCGCAGGAGCTCGGCTGTCAGCTCGCCGCGGGGGGACACGCGCGGGAGCAGGTACAGGAAGATCGGGGCGTGCGCGGCGGCGGCGAGGCGCGGTGCGAGCTCCGCGGCGAGGAGCGAGCGCAGCTGGGTCGGTGCGACCGCACGGCCGATCCATGCCGCCGTCGCGTCGACCTCGTCGAGGTCGCCCGCGTCGATCGCGGCGACGAGGCGCACGGTCGCATCCTCGGGGGAGGCGAAGGTCCGAAGTCGTGGCGCCGCGAGCGGATCGCCGGCGCGCGCGTAGGCGGTGGCGAGCGCCCGGAGTCGGTCGCGCGCCTCGTCGCGTGCCGGCCGAGCCACCCACGGGAGCAGCGCGGAGCGGGCGGCGAGCTCGAGCGGCGCATGCAGGACGAAGGAGTCGGCTGGCTCGACGCGGGGGCGCTGCACCACGTCGCCGACCGTGGCGACGAGCTCGGCGTCGGACGAGGAGTCGGCAGGCATGGCGGGCACGGTAAGACCTCAAGCTCACTCGAGGTCAAGAGCTAGCCTCGAAGGGTGCAGGAGTGGCTCACGATCGGCGAGGTCGCCGAGCGGACGGGCGTCGCGCACTCCGCACTCCGCTACTACGACGCCGAGGGCCTGCTCACCGCGGCGCGCACCGACGGCGGCCAGCGCCGCTTCCCCCGCGAGGCTCTACGCCGGATCGCGTTCATCGGTGCCGCGCAGACGGTGGGCCTCACGCTCGACGAGATCCGCGCGTCGCTCGACTCGCTGCCGGCGTCGCGCACGCCGACGAAGGCCGACTGGGACCGGCTCTCGCGCTCGTGGCGACCGCTGCTCGACGCGCGCATCGCCAGCCTCGAACGGCTGCGCGACCAGCTCACCGAGTGCATCGGGTGCGGATGCCTCTCGCTCAAGTCGTG
>DATBSK010000013.1:0-14141 GCA_036559825.1 Acidimicrobiia bacterium
CTACAGGGCTACCCACAGCGTGAAGGGTAGCGTGCGCGCCCGGTGTCGGACTTCTGGATCATCGTCCTCACGGCACTCGTCGGGTTCGGGACGGGTGTCCTGTCCGGGATGTTCGGCGTCGGCGGCGCGATCGTCTCCACCCCGGCGATCCGCGCACTCGGCGCGACGCCGATCGCCGCGGTCGCATCGACGCTCCCGTCGATCATCCCGGGCGCGATCAGCGGAGCGCTGCGATACCGGCGCGACGAGCTCGTCGACGTCCGGATCGCGCTCTGGACGTCGACCACGGGCGTTTTCGCGGCGGTCGCTGGCGCGCTCCTCGTCGACGTCGTCCCCGGTGGTGGGCACGCGCTCATGCTCCTCACAGCGGGCCTGGTCGCGTTCAGCGCATTCCGTCTCGCGCAACCGGCACTCGTCCCCGAGACGGCTGTCGAGCTCGCGGTCGAGGGCGTCACCGACGCCGGTCCGCACGCCGAGATCCACAGCGCCGGCGCGGTCCGCGACGAGTGGTGGCGGCCGACGGTCATCGGTGCCGGCGCCGGCCTGCTCTCCGGCCTGCTGGGCATCGGCGGCGGCCTCCTGATGGTGCCCTTGTTCACCGGATGGCTCCGGCTGCCGATCAAGGCCGCGCTCGGGACCTCGTTGGCGTGCGTCGCCGTGTTCGCCGTGCCGGGCACGATCACGCATGCCCTGCTCGGGCACATCGACTGGCTCTACGCGCTCCCGCTCTGCATCGGCATCGTGCCGGGAGCCCGCGTCGGGTCGTCGCTCGCGATCCGCTCGTCGGACCGCACGCTGCGCCTCGTCGTCGGCGGCGCGCTCGGTTCGATCGCGCTCGTGTACTGCATCGGTGAGGTCATCGCCGTCGCGTGAGGGCGCGTCACCGTTCGGCGAGCGCGCGCGCTCGGCCGACGACACTGTCGAGCATGGGCTCGGTCAGTCGCCCGGTGAAGGTGTTCTGCTGACTGGGGTGGTAGCTGCCCACGACGTGCAGCTTCCCGACGGAGACCTCGAGCCCGTGCGCGAACCGAGGTCGCGGCGAGGGCAGGGGCTGCCCGGCGATGGCGAGCACGCGCCACGCTGCCGCGTACGCAAAGGCGCCGAGGACGACGATGACCCGCAGACGCGTGAGGAGCGCGAGCTCGCGCTCGAGGTACGGCAGGCATGTGTCGCGCTCGCCCGGCGTCGGCTTGTTCTGGGGCGGCGCGCAGCGCACCGCGGCGGCGATGTAGGCGTCGCGGAGACGCAGACCGTCGCCCGCACGGATCGAGTCGGGCCGGTTCGCGAGCCCGGCGCGGTGCAGCGCGCCATACAGCCAGTCGCCCGACCGGTCCCCGGTGAAGACTCGGCCCGTCCGGTTCCCACCGTGTGCCGCCGGCGCGAGACCCAGCACGAGGATCCGCGCCCGCGGGTCGCCGAAGCCCGGGACCGGCCTGCCCCAGTACACCTCGTCGCGGAAGGCGGCGCGCTTCTCGCGTGCGACGCGCTCACGCCATTCCACGAGCCGCGGGCACGCGCGACACGCGACGATCTCTTCGGTGAGCAGCGCGAGCTGGGTGACCGCCGACACGCGCGGCATCGTACGGCTCGACCTTGCCGCATAGCCTTCCTGCCTCGTGCGCCTGCTCCTGATCGTCAACCCGACGGCGTCGTCGATGACGCCACGGCGCCGCGTCCGCGTGCAGCACCTGCTCGGCCAGCACCACCGCCTCGAGGTGTCGGAGACCTATCGACGGGGACACGCGACGCGTCTGGCGCGCAGCGCGGCCCGCGAAGGGGTCGACGCCGTCGTGGTGGCCGCCGGCGACGGGACGCTCAACGAGGCGGCGGACGGGCTGATCGGAACGACCACGGCACTCGCGCCGCTGCCGGGAGGCTCGACCAACGTCTTCGCCCGCACGCTGGGCATCCCCAACTCGATCATGGCGGCGACCGACCAGCTCGTGGCCTCGCTCGAAGCGGGGTCGATGCGGCGAGTCGGCGTCGGTGAGGCCAACGGTCGCCACTTCCTGTTCCACCTCGGATGCGGGTACGACGCCGAGGTCATCGAGCAGGTCGAGCGCCGTTCGTGGGTGAAGCGCTGGCTCGCCCATCCGGTCTTCGCGGTGGCCGCGGTCACGACGTTCTTCCGTGGATACGACCGCGACCGCCCGGCCTTCGAGGCGCTCGACGCCGCCGGAGCGCCGATCGCGGACGGGTTCTTCGCCATCGTGTCGAACACGAAGCCCTACGCGTTCTTCGGCCCGCGACCCCTGATCGTGACGACCGAAGCGGGATTCGATCGCGCGCTCGCGCTCACGCTGTTCACGCGGCTCGAAGCGGGCTCGACCTTGTCCGCGGCGGGCTCGGCGATGGTGCGCGGCAAGCGCCTCGCCAAGAACGACGCGGTCGTCCAGCGAGCCGATCTCGACAGCATGACGTTCGTCGCGCGGCACGGGCCGTTCCCGTGGCAGGTCGACGGCGACTACCTCGGCGAGGTGGAGCGGCTCGAGGTGCGCTATGTGCCCGACGCGCTCAACGTGGTGGTACCGGTGCGGCGTCGATGATCTCGCGGGCGACGCCGGGCACGTCGGTGATGACCGCGTCGACGCCGAGCGCGCGGAGATGCTCGATCTCGGCCGGTTCGTTGACGGTCCACGCGTTGATCGCCAGCCCGAGATCGTGCGCGTGCTCCACCACAGACGCGGCGGCGTCGCCGGCGAGCATGGCGCGGAACGGGTGCAGCGCGACGTGGCCGCGGTCGGCCGTGAGGCCGAGCACGTCGATCGGGTCGACCCCGTGCATCACGAGGAACGCCGTGCGGACACCGTCCGCGAGGGCCTTCACCCTGTCCACCGTCGGCAGGTTGAACGACGAGACCAGCACGTCGTCGCGCCCGTCGCGCGAGGCCAGCAGCGCGACGACGAGATCGGCCACGCGCTCGCGCTCGTCGTAGTCCGCGTCGCCGGGAAGGTTCTTGATCTCGACGTTCACGAGGCTCCCCGCGCAGGCGTCGAGGGCCTCGTCGAGCGTCGGGATGTCGGGGCGGGCGCGGCGGACCGCGGCGAACGGCGCATCGGCGAGGACGCCGATCCCCGCCGCGTCGGCGTCGTGGTGGACGACGACGATCCCGTCGAGGGTCCGGTGCACGTCCAGCTCGACCCCGTCGGCGCGCTGCTCGAGCGCGACCCGGAAGGCCTCGAGGGTGTTCTCGGGCGCCGCGGTCCGGGCGCCCCGGTGGGCGAGCACCAGGGGACGCGGGCCCGCGGGGCGAGCGGGCCGTCCGGGCGTCGGCACGACGCGACCCTATGGGGCCGGCTCCGCGCGCGAAACCGCAGGTCAGGCCACTTGTGCCTGCGCTCACATGCGCCGTAATGTCGTTCTGCCTCGAGGGGCGACCCCGGGGACACCGTGCGCCGGGTCCGGGCCGGCACACCCGCCGACCGCGGGAACCACCCCGGAGCGCCTGCCCGACAGCGGTGTCGAGCGGCGAGAGAGGACGATGAGGGGGAAGTGGCGGTGGCGCTGACCTGGATCCGCACCCACGACTGGGATGTCGACGACTGGCGCGGACGGTCCGCGTGTCGCGACTCCGACCCGGACGTGTTCTTCCCGATCGGGACCACGGGCGGCGCGCTCGAGCAGATCGAGACCGCGCAGCGCATCTGCACGGCGTGCCTCGTGAGCGAGGAGTGCCTCGAGTTCGCGCTCGCGACGAACCAAGAGGCCGGCATCTGGGGCGGGACGACCGAAGAGGACCGTCGCAAGCTCCGGAAGGCCTGGCTCGCACGTCAGCGCGCCACGGCGTAACCAACCGCGCGCGCCGCGTCAGAGCTCGACGGCGGCCTCCGGCGCGAGTGGGACGCGCAAGGTCACCTCGGTACCTCCCGCGTCGTCGTTCATGGCGATCGATCCGCCGAGCTCGCTCGTCACGAGCGCCTGCACGATCGAGAGACCGAGGCCCCGTGACGTGTCGAGGGTGAACCCCTCGGGCAGGCCGACGCCGTCGTCGATGACCTGGACGACGAGATCCTGAGGCTGACGCGCGAGACGGACGAGGACGTGCCCCTCGACAGGCTCGCCGTCGTCGTGCGGGAACGCGTGGTCGACGGCGTTCTGCATCAGCTCGTTGAGCACGACGGCGAGCGGCGTCGCGACGACACCGGGCAGCTCGCCCGCGTCACCGTCGACATCGAAGTGCAGGCGCTGCTCGTCGGTGGAGACGCTCTCTTCCACCGCACGTACGAGCGGACGGACCACCTCGCCGAGGGGCACGACATCCCCGGCGTCGCGCGAGAGCGTCTCGTGCACGATGGCGATCGACCGGATCCGCTGCTCGGACGCCTCGATCGCCTCTTGCGCCTCGGGTGACTTCAGCCGCCGGCCCTGGAGACGGAGCAGCGCCGCGATCGTCTGCAGGTTGTTCTTCACGCGGTGGTGGATCTCGCGGATGGTCGCGTCCTTCGACATCAGGATCCGATCGCGGGTGCGGAGGTCGGTCACGTCTCGCACGAGCACGAGAGCGCCGGTCACGCGCACGCCTTCGATGATCGGGATCGCCTGGACGAGCACGGACGTGTCGCCGCGCTCCAGCTCCTCGGTCACCGGCAGGCGCAGGCTGCAGGCGGCCTCGGCCGCGTCCTGGTCGAGCCCGATCTCGCTCGGGTGGAGGCCCTGGGTGAACGAGTGGATCCCCATGCGGTGCAGCACGCTGATCGCGTTCGGGCTCGCGAACCGCATCCGGAGCTCGTCGTCGAGGACGATGACGCCGTCGGCGACGCGCGGCGCCTCCTCCATCTCGACCTCGTCCCGCCCGAACGGGAAGGTTCCCTCGGAGATCATGCGGGCGAGGCGCTCGAAGACGTCCATGTAGTGGCGCTCGAGCTCCCCCGGCCGACGCCCCGAGGTCATCGCGCTCTCCCGCGTGAGCACCGCGATCACGCGGTCGCGGAAGCGCACCGGGATGCACTGGAGCCGGGCGCGATCGCGCTCGCCGAGCACGGTCGTGTCGCCGCCGACGATCTCGCCCTTGCGCCACGCCCTGGCGACGACGGGCCGCTCGAGCTCCTCGACGACGGTGCCGACCAGGTCCTCCGGATAGAGGGTCTGGCCCGTCGTCGGTCGGACGTGCGCCAGCACGACGAAGCGATGCGCCTCCTCGCCTTGCACCGGCGCCAGGAGCAGCAGGTCGGAGAAGCACAGGTCGGCGAGCGTCTGCCAGGTCGCGACGAGCCGCTGCGCGTGGCGGAGCGCGTCCCCCGACAGCCCGGTGTTCGCGCGCGCGAGCTCGTAGAGGGGGATCGCCACGATCCAAGGTTACGGCTGCGGTCAGCCTCCGAGGAGGTGCTTCCCGATCGTCGCGAGGCCGGCGACGTCGTGGACGTCGTCCTCGAGCGCGGGCAGCACGGCAACGGTCTCGGGGAGGCGCTCGAGCTCGTCACGAAGCTCCCGCTCACGGGTGGCGACGATCGAGTAGCCCCGGAACGTCGTCGCGCACGTGCGGAGGACGCGGGCCGTCGCGTCGCGGTCATCGAGTCCTTCGAGCCCGCGCTCCGCGAGCTTCGCGGCCACACCCGGGGCATCGCCGAGCAGCGCGTCCGCTGCCTGGCGGCCCTCGGCGCTGCGCAGCGAGTCCGGCAACGTCTTGTTCAGCACCAGGGCGCCGAGGTGGAACCGGCGCTCGTTCAGGGCGGCACAGAAGAACTCCGCTTCTCGCAGCGGCGCACCTTCGAGCGTCGTCACCACCGCGAACGAGGTCCTCCGGTCGTGAAGCAGGCGCTCGACGGCCCGCGCGCGCTCGGCGAACCCGTCGTACATCGTCTGGAAGTTCAAGAAGAACTCTCCGATGTCCTGCAAGAACTCGCTCCCGAGGATCCGGTCCGCCATCTGGTAGAAGGGCTTGCTCGCGAAGTTCACGAGCCGCGCGCCGCGCTTGCCACCGACGCGGTACGGCATCGTGAGCCAGCGCAGCAGCCGGCCCCCGAAGAAGTCCGCCATCCTGGCGGGCGCCTCCAGGAAGTCGATGGCGTTACGGGTCGGTGGCGTGTCGATGATGATCAGGTCGTACGTGCCGCTCGCGTGCAAGTCGTAGAGCCGCTCCATCGCGATGTAGTCGTGGCTCTGCACGAACCGGCCCGTGAGGTTGTGGTACAGCCGGTTCTCGAGGATGCGATAGGCAGTCTCCTCGTTCGGCGCGTGCCGAAGGACGAGGTCGTCCCAGCTCGCCTTCGTGTCGAGCATCGCGGCGTAGAGCTCGCCTCGCGGCTTGATGCCGGCGGCGTGGAGCGCGTCATCCGAGACCCGCCGCTCGACGTTGCCGAACCCCTCCAGACCCAGGGCGTTCGCGAGGCGGCGCGCCGGGTCGATCGTGAGGACGAGCACCTTCCCGCCGAGGTGCTGCGCCGCCGCCAGCGCGGCCGCCGCGGCGGTCGTCGTCTTGCCCACGCCGCCCGACCCGCAGAACACGACGATCTCGCGGGTCGCGAGCAGGGACTCCAGGCTCGCCCCGCGCTCGGCGCGCTGCACGCGGCGCTCGCTCACGGACCGAGCTCCTCCGCGAGCGCGTCGGCGACCATGCGCGTCACGCGCAACCCGTGATCACGGACGAAGAGGTACGGGAGGTACACGAGCGGGAGGTCGACGGACTCACGAAGGCGTGCGAGATGGACGGCGGACGAGCGCCGCAGCGCCGACGCGAGGCCCGCGGCGTCGAGCACGGCCTCGGCCCCGGGCCCGACGTCGTCGACGAGCGCCGTGGTCGCCAAGGGGGCTCGCAGCGCGGCGAACATCGGCTCGTCGCTCCGGGTGAAGGGCTCGGGCAGCACCCGGTTGACCACGCACACGCCGAGCGGCACCTCCAGCCGCTCCCGCACCGTCGCGACGAGGTCGATCGTCTCGCTGACGGGCATCTCCTCCGGGGACGTGACGACGTTCAGCGCGGTGAGGTCGCGGTCGGCCAGGAGCTCGGCCATCCAGGCGGTCTGCGCCTTGACCGGCCCGACCTGGACCAGCTCGCGGATCGCACGCGGCGAGTCGAGCTGCGCGACGACGTGCCCCGTCGCGGCCGCATCGACGATGACGATGTCCCAGGCGGCACGGCGTTCGATCGACTCGCGCACCTCCCAGCACACCTTGCCGACGGTGAGGATCTCCTTGACCCCGGGAGCCGCGGTCGCGACGAACTCCAGCATCGAGGCCAACGGTCCGAGGCGCCCGATGACCGGGACACGCAGATTGAGCTTCAGGTACTCGCGCAGCGACGCCTCGGTGCGCATCTGCATGGCATGGATGCCGGGGTGCACCTCCACCGGCTCGAAGCCGACCGGCGCGCGCTCGAAGAGCGCGGTGAGATTGCCCTTCGAGTCCACCTCGACGAGCAGGACCCGCTTCCCGCGCTCGGCCGCGAGGAGCGCCGTCGCCGCCGTGACGGTGCTCTTGCCGACGCCGCCCTTCCCCGTGAAGAAGAGGAGGCGGCGGTCGAGCAGGTCGGCCGACCGGGCAGGCGCATGGCCCGCCGCGAGGGCCACGCGTCAGCCCGGGCCGAACCCGACCCGCTTCGCGTCGTGGTCGGTCTCGATCTCCACGTACGCGAGCCGCTCCGACGGCACGCCGATCCGGCGACCCTTCGAGTCGGTGAGCCAGAGCACCGCGTCACCGCCGGCGAGCGCGCGGTCGACTGCGGCCGACACCTCGTCCGCGGACTCGTCGACGTCCAGCATGAGCTCCTTGGGTGTGTGGACGACCCCGATGCGCACTTCCATCTCTACGGTCGCGCTCGCTCGGCCGCAGGGTACCTGCGGCCGCCCTTCGGGACGCTCGCCTGCTCCATGCTCCGACACTATCCGCCCGCATCAGTGCTGCAGACCGACCCTCGGCGCGGCAACTCCTACATTGATCCCGCATGCTCGCCGCGACGTCGACGGACACGTTCTCGGTGCCCGTGCTCGTCGCGGCAGCCGGTGTCGCGCTCGGATGGTGGGTCGTGCTGGCGGTCGTCGTCGCAGCCCGGCGGCCACCGCGGATCGCGTCGCGCAGCACAGGCAGCCTGGACCTCCCACCCGAGCCGCCGGCGGTCGCGGGGATCCTCGCGAACGACTTCGAGGTCACCGCGGAGACCGCGCCGGGCGTGGTCCTCGACCTTGCAGCGCGCGGCTTCGC
Source organism: Acidimicrobiia bacterium (assembly GCA_036559825.1). Lineage (GTDB taxonomy): Bacteria > Actinomycetota > Acidimicrobiia > IMCC26256 > PALSA-555 > DATBSK01. Next base: position 8,137 of record DATBSK010000013.1, read on the forward strand.
CGAGCTCGACGAGGTGCAGCCGGGCAAGACCGTGTGCCGGATCCGATCCGGCCGCGGCGGCGCGCTCACGGACTACGAGCGTCTGGTCCTCACCGAGCTCGCGGCAAAGGCAGTGGACGGCGTCGTCCCCGCGGACGCGCTCACGACCGGACCCGAGATCCAGTCGAAGCGCTGGCACCGCACGTTCGCCGGCGCCGTGATCGCGGATGCGAACGGGCGCGGCTTGACGGTCCCGCGGTGGCCCCGTGCACTCACGGTGGCGCTCGGCTTCGGACTCGGTGCGGTCGCGGCGCTGCTCTTCCTCTCCTCGCAGGTGAGCGGGGAAGCGACCGACGACGACGCCACGTTGCTCGGTGCCGTCGCGGCCGCCGTCGCGGTGGCGACCATCGTCATCGGCGGCTTCGTCGTCGGGCGGCTGGCCGGCTCGCTGGCGCTGCTGCCGACCGCGGCGGGGCGCGACGCCGCGGACCGCGTCGCGGCGCTCGCGGCGACGCTGCGCGACAACGAGGCGCTCGGTGAGCTGCCGCCGGCGGGCGTGAAGCTGTGGGATCGGCTCTTCGCGTACGCCGCGGTCTTCGGGGCCGCGCCGCTTGCCGTCGCGCTGCTGCCGATGGGCGCCGAGGACGACCACCGGGCCTGGAGCCGCGTCGGCGGGCGATGGCGCACCGTGCGGGTCCGCTATCCCCGAGCGCTGCCGCCCGCATGGGGCAAGCATCCGATCGTCGCGGCGGCGCTGGCTCTGCTCTGGGGTGCCGTGGCCGCGCTCGTCGCCTACGGACTCGTGGAGCTGAGATCCGCAGAACGACCGTCGGACGTCTCGCGCTCGGCGTGGCAATGGGTCGACCGGGGGACCGCGATCGCGTTCGTCCCGGTCCTGCTCGTGCTCGCCTGGTCGCTGTGGGTGCTGTGGCGCGCGGTGCCGGACCTCTGGCAGACGCGCACCGTCGTGGGTGAGATCGTGCGCGGCCGCCGCTTCCGCCAGTGGTTCTCCAGCGGCGACGATCCGGACTACTGGTGCTATCTCGCCGTCGACGACGGGTCGACCGACCGCATCGCCGCATGGCGTGTGCGCGAGATCGTCTGGTCGCAGCACTCCCAGGGCGACGCCGTGCGCACCGACCTCACACCCCGGCTCGGGTACGTGCGCTCGATGACCTCGCAGTGAGCGCCGAGCTCAGGTCGGACCGATGCGCAGCTCGGGGTGCGCACGCTTCGTCGGCACGAGCTCCGTGTCGAGGCGCTCCGCGACGGTCCTGAACACGACGCTCGCCTCGTCGTCCGGTGCCGCGACGACGATCGGCGTTCCCGAATCACCGCCCTCACGAAGCGCCGGCACCAGGGGGATCTTGCCCAGGAGCGGCACCCCGAGGCGCGCCGCGAGCTCGTCGCCTCCACCCGCTCCGAAGAGCTCGTAGCGCGTGCCGTCGTCCCCGCGGAACCACGACATGTTCTCGATGACGCCGACGACGTCGAGATCCACCTTCGCGGCCATCGCGCCCGCCCGCGTCGCGACCTTCTGCGCGGCCGGCTGCGGCGTGGTGACGATCAGCACCTCGGCGCGCGGCAGGAACTGCGCGATCGAGAGCGACACGTCGCCCGTACCCGGCGGCATGTCGATCACGAGGTAGTCGGGCTCGGCCCAATAGACGTCAGTGAGGAACTGCTCGAGCGCCTTGTGCAACATCGGCCCCCGCCACACCACTGCTTCGTCTTCGCGGGTGAAGAAGCCCATCGAGATCGCACGCACGCCATGTGCCGCGGGAGGCACGAGCACGTCGTCGACGAGATCCGGGGGACGCGCGACGCCGAGCATGCGCGGGAGCGAGAACCCCCACACGTCCGCATCGACCACGGCGACGCGGTGGCCACGCTGCGCGAGGGCGATCGAGAGATTGGTCGTCACGGTCGACTTCCCGACACCGCCCTTCCCCGAGGCGACGGCGATCACGCGGGTTCGCGCGTCCGTGAACGGGTTCCGCCGCGGCCGGGGCGCGGGTGATGCGGCGGACGACGCGTCGACGACGGCGAGGGGGTTCGGGGCGGGCTCTCCTTTGAGGACGCGCGCGACCGCCGCGAGCTCGTCCTCGCTCATGTCGCGCAGGTCGACGTCGACGCGGTCGACGCCCTCGAGCTCGAGCAGGCGGCTCCGCACCCGCTGCTCGAGCTCGGCCCAGGTGCCGTGGTCCGGGAGCGGGAGGGCCAGGGCGACGACCACCGTGGCCCCGTCGACGGCGATGCCCTGCACCAGCCCGAGCTCGGTGATCGAGCGCTGGAGGTCGGGCTCCTCGACCGACGCGAGCGCCTGGCGCACGGCGGCGTCCGTGGCGCTCATCTCGTCCGCATCCCTCCATCGCTCGGGAGATTTCCACTACCCGCGTAGGTAGAATACCGGCATGATGTCGGAGGTCTCCCCACGGGAGCGCCCGCTCACGGCCGACGAGTTCAACGCCGCGGTCACCGCGGTCACGAACGCGTTCGGCGACCCGACGCGCCGCGAGATCTACCTCCTCGTGCGCGACGCACCCGGAGGTGTGACGGCGTCGGACGTGGCGGGGCACTTCGACCTGCACCCGAACGTCGCCCGCCACCACCTCGAGAAGCTCACGAGCGGGGGCTACCTCACGGTCGCGATCACGAAGCCCGACGACGACCAGGCGGCGCGCCCGGCCGGACGACCGTCGAAGCGGTATCGCGTGAGCGACATCGACGACGCCCTCTCCTTGCCCTTGCGCCACGACGACGTGCTCGCCAACCTGCTGGCAGGCGCGCTCGACGCCCTCGGCGCCGAGCGCGCGGAGGTCCTCGCCGACGAGATCGGCTACGAGTACGGACGGACGCTCGCCGCCCGCATGGATCCCGGTTCCGGGCACCGCTCCGTGCGGAGCGCGGTGGCGGCGGTCGCGGATGCGCTCACCGCACACGGCTTCGCCGCGCACGCCGAGTCGCGCGGTACCGAGCTGACGATCGTGTCGGAGTGCTGCCCCTTCGGTGACACGGCGCACCGCTACCCGCACGTCGTGTGCGCGCTCGACCGCGGGATGATCCGCGGGATGCTCGCGGGGCTCTACGGCGAGACGTCGCCCCGGTTCGACGTCAGCCGGCCCGAGGGTGCCGATCACTGCGTCGCGCGCGTCTAGCCGAGTGCCCCGTACGTATCTCGACCACGCGTCGTCGACACCGCTGCGCCCAGCGGCGTTCGACGCGATGCTCCCGTTCCTCCGCGACCATCCCGGCGACCCGGGACGGGTCCACAGCGAGGGCCGCGCCACACGCGTCGCGATCGAGACCGCACGCGAGCAGGTCGCGACGCTGCTCGGTGCCCGCTCGCGCGAGGTCGTCTTCACCGCCTCCGGCACCGAGAGCGTGAACACGGCGATCTGGGGGGCGGTGGCGCGCAGCGTCGACGAGCGCGGCACGCCGAGGGTCCACGTCGTGACGACCGCCGTCGAGCACTCCGCCGTCCTCGACGCGTGCCGCCGCTCACCGAGCGAGGTCGCGATCCTTCCGGTCGACCGCGTCGGGCACGTGAGCGCCGATGACGCCCGGGCCGCCTTGCGACCCGACACGGTGCTGCTGAGCATCCAGCTCGCCAACCACGAGGTCGGGACCGTCCAGACCGAGCTCGACGCCATCGTCGCCGCTGCGCACGAGCACGACACGTTGGTGCACGTCGATGCGTGCGCCGCCGCGGGCCACCTCCCGCTCGACTTCCGAGCGCTCGGCGCCGACCTGTGCTCGGTCACCGCCCACAAGCTCGGCGGTCCCAAGGGCGCCGCGGCGCTGCTCGTGCGGCGCGGCCTGCGCGTCCCCCCCTTGGTCGTCGGCGGTATGCAGGAACGCGCCCGCCGCGGCGGGATCGAGGATGTCGCCGCGATCGTCGGCTTCGGCGCTGCGGCCGCGGAGCTCGTCGACGACGGTCGCGTCGAACGCGAAGGCGCGGTCGCACGCGACCGCACGGAGCGGCTCGCCGCCGCCGCGACGAGCGTCGAGGGGGTCCACCGCTTCGGCGACCCGGACGCGCGGCTGCCGCACCTCGTGTGCGTCGGCATCGACGGGGTGGAAGCGGAGCCGATCCTCCTCGGCCTCGACCAGCGAGGCATCGCCGCGCACTCGGGCTCCTCGTGCTCGAGCGAGGCGCTCGAGCCGTCGCCCGTGCTCGCGGCCATGGGCGTCGACGCCGATCGGTCGCTGCGCGTCAGCGTCGGCTGGAGCACCACCGATGCCGACATCGAGGCGTTCACGGGCGCGTTCCCGGAGGTCGTGGGAAAGCTCCGAGCGTTGCGAGGGTAGGTTGCAGCGATGACCACCCCCGACTGGCCCGCTTCCGCACGACAGCTCACCGACGCACTCGAGCTCGCCGCGCCGCCGATCGCGATCACGTTCTGCGAACGCGCCCCCGATGACGTCGCGCCCTTCGACGCGCCGATGCCGGAGCCGATGGCCGACGGCCGCACCGGCCGCGTGCCCGCCGGCTGCGTGTTCTGGATGAAGGCGACCGACGCGACGTTCTCGACGGTCGCGGCCGACCACGGCAACTGCTCGGTGGGAAGCCTCACGCACGGCTTCAAGACGCTCGAGGAGATCGCGGGGAACTCCGACGTCGCCGCGCTGCTCGACACCGGTTGGGTCACGATGGACGTCATGCCCCAGATCCCGGTCGTGAGCGACCAGCCGGAGGCGATCGTCTACGGCCCGCTCGCCGACACTCCGGTCGACCCCGATGTCGTCTTGATCCGGGTCTCCGGCAAGCAGCTCATGGTGCTGCACGACGCCGTGCCGTCGATGCACCTCGAGGGCAAGCCGCAGTGCCACATCGTGGCCATGGCGAAGGGCGGGGAGGTCGCCGCGAGCGTCGGGTGCGCGCTGAGCCGGGTGCGCACGGGCATGCCGGCACGGGAGATGACGTGTGCGATCCCGGGCTCGCGGCTCGGAGAGGTGCTCGACGCCCTCGCGACCACCACCATTGCCGACAGCGCGGTCGCGAGCTACGCGCTCGAGGACGCGCGCCGCTTCGGATAGGGGCGGCGGCTTTCTCGAGATGCGTCTCTCGACCCTCCCTATGACGGCGAGGGACGCATCATGTGCGGAGACGGTCGCGTTACTTCTTCGCGGACTCGAAGTAGGGGTTGACGCCTGACGCGTGGTCGGTGACGTCGACGACCGTCTCGATCTCGGGCACCGCGTCGACGATCGCGACCTCGATCCCCTGCGAGAGCGTGACCGACGCGAGGCCACAGCCCTGACAGCCGCCGGAGAGCACGAGGTACGCGACCGGCTCCTCCACTGCGACGAGGTCGGCCCGACCGCCGTGCGCCGCGATCGCGGGGTTGATCTGCTCCTCGAGGACGGCGATCACCGTGCGGGCGACGTCGCTCACGAGCTCGGTGTCGGCGTCGGGTGACCACGGCGCCTCGACGGATGGCTGCGGCGGCCGGTTGGGGTTCTGCATGACCATGCCACCGCCGCCGAGATCGAGGGTGGCCCCGCGCAGGTCGTCGGCGTTGTCGCCGGCAATGACGACGGACAGGTCGTCGTGGCGTTGCACGACGTCGGCATCGCCTGCCTCAGCGAGCGGGCGGAGCTCCATGGTGTAGGTGAACGCGCCGTCCTGCTGGCCCGCGATCTCGACGAAGAGCGCGAGCGTCTCTGGCTCGTCCTCGCCGGCTCGCACCTCGAGGATCTTGGCGCGGGCTGCGTCGGTGATCGTGAGCACGGGTTCAGTCATGACAGGCCCATGATAGGTCCGTGCCGACGGCTGTCCTGCTGGTGCCCACCTCCACCTATCGTGCCGCCGACTTCGTGGCGGCGGCACGGGCACTGGGCGTGGACCTCGTGGTCGCGTCCGACGAAGCACCCGCGCTGCCCGATCCGAGCGCGACCCGGGCCATCGCCGTCCCCCTCGACGAGCCCGACGCGGCAGCCGCAGAGCTCGTCGCGTTGGACGATCGCCGTGGCGTCGACGCGGTCATCGCCGTCGACGACCGCGGTGTCATGGCCGCGGCGCG
>DATBSK010000014.1:0-12628 GCA_036559825.1 Acidimicrobiia bacterium
GGCATCGTCTTCGAGTCGCTCAACAGCGCGGAGGACCCCGGTGGCAGCCCGCGGGGTTCCAGAGAAAGTTACTCGGCCCCGGCCTCCCGGGGTCCCTCACGGAGCCGCTGGCTTCGAGAGCCTGGATTCCAGGGTGCCGAGATCGCGGTGTGCGGCGACATCGGCGTCGAGTCGAGCCTCGCCGTCGGGCGCGTCCTTGAGGGCGAGGTCCAGGAAGTCGACGGTCGACCGCGCGACGAGGTCGAAGTGCGGATCGGTGGCCTCCTCGAACGGCGCGCCGTGCGGGGCTGCGAGCAGCGTGAGCGAGTAGCTCGGCGCGGGGAGGTGTGCCCGGTCGAAGGCGATCGAAGCCGCGTACGGGTTGTACTCGTCGCGCTCGGACATCACGTGGAGCACCGGGACACCCGTCGGCGCGGGCAGCACGCGGGCGTTGTCGAGGTTCCCGGCGAGCAGCACGGCCGCGCCGACGCGCTCGTCGTGACAGCACGGCTCGAGCGCGAGCGCGTACGCGAGCACCTCGCCGTCGGAGTGGCCGGAAACAGCCACGTGACGCGGGTCGGCGAGCTCGAGCTCGTCGCCCGACGTGCCGGCGCGATGGATGGCCTGGTCGACGACGAAGGCCATGTCGGCGATGTTGGCGGCGCCATAGTCGGCATGACTCGGACCGCCGGGCGCATCGGCGTTCAGGAGCGGGATCGCGGGCGCGACGACGACGTAGCCCGCCGATGCCCACCGGGTCATGAGATCCGCGTACGAGCCCGGCGTGTTGTTGAAGCCGTGCGCGAAGACGACGAGCGGATACGAGCCGGCGGCGCCGTCGCCCGGTGCGTCGGGAACGGGCGCGGACGTCGGATCACCGACCGCGGGGTACCAGATCGTCGTCGGCATCGTCCGCACCGGCGAGCCGGGTGCACCGCCGTTCGGCGGGGTCGGACGGCTGGCGTCGACGAGCTCCGTGGTCCGGATGCCGACGGCATGGGTGCCGATCGCCGTGGCGGACGGCGCGGGCGCCGGGGCAGCCGTGGTGGACGACGACGGCTCCGACGAGGAGGAGGTCGAGGTCGACCGCGGCCGGCGCACCTCGTCGCGTGCGCCACCGCTGCACGCGACGGCGGCGACGAGCACGGTCCCGACCAGGACGGCGCGCCTCGCAATCATCAAGATGCGTCTCCCAACCCTCGCTATGACGGTGAGGGACGCATCATGTGCGTCAGGCGGCGTTCTCCATCGCCTCGGTGTACTTCCCGGAGCGGGCGACGCCGTTGAGCCGGGCGCGGTGCGCGAACGCGGCCTGGGCGGCGCCGACGTTCGACGCCTCCCCCTTCCACGCCTTGAGCGACGGGGCCTGCAGCGCGCGCCCGTACGAGAACGACAGCTGCCACGGGTGCGGCCCCCGCTTGTTCATCTCGTTGAGCCGCGCGGTCGCCTGCTCGTCGGACTGGCCCCCCGACAGGAACATGATCCCGGGGACCGCCGACGGCACGTGGCGCCGGAACGTCGCGATCGTGCGCTCGGCGATCTCGGCGTCCTGCGCCTGCTTCTTGGCGTCGTAGCCCGTCAACACCATGTTCGGCTTCAGGATCGTTCCCTCGAGGAAGATCCGCTGCTCGGAGAGCTGGTCGTAGAGCGCCTGGAGCGCGGCGCTCGTGACGACCTCGCTCCGCTCGATCGTGTGGTCGCCGTCCATGAGCACCTCGGGCTCCACGATCGGCACGATGCCGGCCTCCTGGCACAGCGCCGCGTAGCGGGCGAGCGCGTGGGCGTTGGCGTCGTAGGCCAGCTGCGACGGCAGCTCGTCGGTGATCGTGTACGTCGCGCGCCACTTGGCGAACCGGGCGCCGAGCTCGACGTACTCGGCGAGTCGCTCGCGCAGGCCGTCGAGACCTTCCGTGACCGTCTCGCCCTCGGCCGCGAGCGCGAGCTGCTTGGCGCCGCTGTCGACCTTGATGCCGGGGAGGATCCCCTTGCTCTCCAGGAGCTTCGGGAACGGGGTGCCGTCCGCGCTCGACTGGCGGATCGTCTCGTCGAAGAGGATGACGCCGCTGATGTGCTCCTCGACGCCGGCGGTCGTGAACAGCAGGTCGCGGTAGGCGCGGCGGTTCTCCTCGGTCGACTCGACGTCGATCGTGTCGAAGCGCTTCTTGATCGTGCCGCTCGACTCGTCGGCAGCGAGGAGCCCCTTGCCGGGGGCCACCATCGCCTGGGCGGTGCTGGCGAGCTTCTCGGTGTCCATCGTCAGATCGCTCCTGGTCGGCTGTGACACCGATCCTACGGCGGCGACCCCGCTACTCCCACTCGATGGTGCCGGGCGGCTTGCTCGTGATGTCGTACGCGACCCGGTTCACGCCCGGGACCTCGTTGATGATGCGGGACGCGATGCGCTCGAGCAGCTCGTGCGGCAGCCGGGCCCAGTCGGCGGTCATCGCGTCCTCGGACGTGACGGCCCGCACGATCACCGGGTACTCGTACGTGCGGTCGTCACCCATGACGCCGACCGTGCGCAACGCGGGCAGCACCGCGAAGCTCTGCCAGATCTCGCGCTCGAGTCCGGCGCGGCGCAGCTCGTCGAGCACGACCGCGTCGGCCTGGCGCAGCGTCTCGAGACGCTCGATCGTGATCTCACCGATGATGCGCACCGCGAGACCCGGCCCGGGGAAGGGCTGGCGCCACACGATCTCCTCGGGCAGACCGAGCTCCTCGCCGATCGCGCGCACCTCGTCCTTGAAGAGGTTGCGCAGCGGCTCGACCAGCTCGAAGTGCATGTCGTCGGGCAGCCCGCCGACGTTGTGATGGCTCTTGATCGTCGCGTTGTCGGCGCCGCCGGACTCGACGATGTCGGGATAGAGGGTGCCCTGCACGAGGAAGCGGGCGTCCGAGAGCTCGCGCGCGACCTCCTCGAACACCCGGATGAACGTCTCGCCGATGATCTTGCGCTTGTCCTCGGGCTCGGTGACGCCCGCGAGCGCGTCCACGAAGCGGTCGGCGGCCTTGACGTGGACGAGGTCGACGTGGAACTGGCGCCGGAACGTCTCCTCGACCTGCTCGGGCTCGTCGAGCCGGAGCAGCCCCGTGTCGACGAACACGCACGTCAGCTGGTCGCCGACGGCCCGATGCACGAGCGCCGCGGCCACCGCGGAGTCGACGCCGCCCGACAGCCCGCAGATCACACGCTCGCCGCCGACCTGCTCGCGTACGTCGGCGACCGCCTCGTCGATGATGTTCGTGTTCGTCCACGTCGGCGCGCATCCACAGACGTCGAACAGGAACGCGCGCAGCACCTCCTGACCGCGCTCGGTGTGGACGACCTCAGGGTGGAACTGCACGCCGTAGACGCCGCGCTCGCGGTCCTCGAGGGCCGCGACCGGCGCCCCCGGTGACGACGCGGTGACCGCGAACCCCGCGGGAGCCGTCGCGATCGCGTCGCCGTGGCTCATCCACACGATCTGCTCCTCCGGGAGCTTCGCGAGCACAACGGATCGGCCGTGTCGCGTCATCGTCGTGCGCCCGTACTCGCCGCCCCCGGTGCGCGTCACCTCGCCCCCGAGCTGGAGCGCGACGAGCTGGGCGCCGTAGCAGATGCCGAGCACCGGCACGCCCGCCTCGTAGATCGCGGGATCGATCGACGGCGCACCGTCGACGTGCACCGACGCGGGCCCACCCGAGAAGACGATCCCCTTCGGCCGCCGGGCGAGCATCTCCGCGATGGGCATCGTGCGCGGCACGATCTCCGAGTACACGCGGGCCTCGCGGACCCGCCGTGCGATCAGCTGCGCGTACTGAGCACCGAAGTCGACGACGAGAACGCCCTCATGGCGCCGCTCGCTGGGAGCCGGGATACCCGGCTCCCGGACGCTCGCGTCGCTGTCGTGCTCGGGGTTCACGAGTGCCGCGCTACCTCGCCATTCCGATGCCTTGTTGTTGCTGCAGGATCTTGCCCTCGGTCTTGAAGGACGGGGCGACCATGACCTCGGCCTTCTGGAACTCCTTGAGCGTCTCGTAGCCGGTCGTGGCCATCGACGTGCGCAGCGCACCCATGAGGTTCAGGGTGCCGTCGTTCTCGTGCGCAGGGCCGACGAGGATCTCGGCCAGGCTCGCCTTGCGCCCGGCCGCGACCCGCGCGCCCCGCGGCAGCGAGGGATGGAACGTCGCCATCCCCCAGTGGAAGCCCCGGCCCGGTGCCTCGTCCGCGCTCGCGAGCGGCGAGCCGACCATCACCGCGTCCGCGCCGCAGGCGATGGCCTTGGCGATGTCGCCCCCGGTGCGCATGCCACCGTCGGCGATCACCTGCACGTACACGCCCGTCTCGTCGAGGTGGCGGATGCGCGCGCCGGCCGCGTCGGCGATCGCGGTCGCCTGCGGCACGCCGATCCCGAGCACGCCGCGGGTCGTGCAGGCGTGACCCGGGCCGACGCCGACGAGGATGCCGACGGCGCCGGTGCGCATGAGGTGCAGCGCCGTCGAGTAGGACGCGCACCCCCCGACGATGACGGGCAGGTCGAACTCGCGGATGAACTTCTTGAGGTTCAGCGGCTGGCGCGACTCGTCCTTCGAGACGTGCTCGGCCGAGACCACGGTGCCCTGGATGACGAGGATGTCGAGCTCAGCCTCGAGCACCATCGGGGCGTAGCGCTCGACGCGCTGCGGCGTGAGCGACGCGCACGCGGTGACGCCGGCATCCTTGATCTCACGGATCCGCTGCCCGATGAGCTCGTCCTTGATCGGCTCGGCATAGATCTCCTGCATGCGCCGGGTGGCCTTCTCCGGCTCCAGCGCGGCGATCTCCTCGAACAGGGCGTCGGGGTCCTCGTAGCGGGACCACAGGCCCTCGAGGTTGAGGCACCCGAGGCCGCCGAGGTTGCCGACCTCGATGGCGATCCGTGGGGAGACCACGCCGTCCATCGCGGCGGCGACGAGCGGGAGCTCGAACTTGTACGCGTCGATCTCCCAGCTGATGTCGATGTCCTCGGGATCCCGCGTGCGACGGCTCGGGACGATGGCGATGTCGTCGAACCCGTACGCCCGTCGCCCGGACTTCCCGATCCCGATCTCGACTTCCACCGCGTCTCCCCGTTCCGCCGGAAGAATCGAGGATACCGCTCGACCTACCGCGACCCGGTGAGGTGCTCCAGGAAGCTCACGAGGATCCGCGCCGTCGCGCCCCACACGGTCTCGCCCGGCAGCTCGAAGAAGTGGATCACGCGGTCATAGCCCGCTTCCGGACCCAGCGCCTCGGGGAGGTCCCACCGCTCCTCGCGGTAGGCGAGGTCGTCGAGCAGATCGGAGATCGCGACGTCGAACACCGAGACCACCTCCGTGGGGTCCGGGCGCAGTGCGGGGCGGCCCTCGATGAGCCCCACCATCGGGGTGAGGAGGAAGCGGCCGGCCACGGTCGTGATGCTGTCGAGCTCCGCGACGACGTCGACCACGGTGGGGTCGAGGCCGATCTCCTCCTCGGCCTCCCGCAGCGCCGCAGCCTCGAGGTCGGCGTCGACGTCGTCCTCGAGCTTGCCGCCCGGGAAGGCGATCTCTCCCTGGTGCGACGGCATCGTGTCGGGGCGCTTGGTGAGGATGATGCGCGCCTCGCCGTCCTCCTCGAAGATCGGCACGAGCACCGCGGCGGGTCGGGCCGTCGGCGGGGACTCCGGCCGGCGTGGCGGCGGAAGCGTCGCGATCGCGGCGCGCACGTCCGCGAGCGTGAGCCTCCGCTCGCCGCTCGTGAGGTGCGACCACGGCGGCGGGCCCCCCGGGCGGGCGTCCGCCGGGCGGGGGATCCGCTGGCGACCGCCACGTTCGGGCATCGCCGGAATCTATTGCTTGGGCGTGTCTTCCCAGGCTCTGCGGCGGCGGCGTGCTACGCCGCGTCCGTATCTCGTTGCTCGCCCTGATCGGATCGGGGTGGATGGAGTGACCAGGTGCCGTCGTCGTGGACCTCGATGGTGTAGCCGCGGTGGGTCACCAGGTCGTGGTCGTCGGCGCAGATCCAGCCCAGGACCACGTAGCTGGTGAGGTGGTGCTCGGCGAACTCCTGGATGTGGTGACGCTGGAGGTGCTGGGTGGCGTCACAGCCGCGGATCTTGCACTGCTGGTCGCGCTCTTCGATCGCGATCCGGAGTGCCTCGGGCACGTGACGCGTCTTGGTCACGATCGCGTGGACGTCCTTGCCGTCGTGGAGCACGAGCTCGAGCAAGCCGTGCGAGAGGACGGCGCGGGCAAACGAGACCGGCACCGGCCCGACGCCCGGGATCTCGCAGATCTCGCCCGGTTCGGTCTTGCCGGTGAGGAGGGGGGAGATGTCGACACGGACCCTGGCCGTCGGTTCGCCGGCGGCCTCGGAGTGGTCGGCGTCGGCGAGAGCGATGAGCGCGTCGAACAGGTACGCATCCTGGGACTCGCGTTCACCGCTGGCGCTCTCGCTCGAAGGCGCGCTTGCGCAAGGGCTCCAGCGCGCCCAGCAGTGTGGCGACCTCCGTGGTGGGGCCGGAGAACGCGCCGTGGGTCTCCACGCCTCGGGTCCAGGTCCGCAGGTGCCGATCCCGTCGCGCCCGCGCCTGGGCCTCCTCGGCGTCGGTCGCCGCCGCGACGACCCGTTCCTTCTCCGCGCGCAGGTTGCGCATCTCGCCCCGTCCCGCGATCCGGAGGAGCTTCGACTCGGAGGCGGGGTCGACGGTGGCGCCGATGCTGACCTGGGTCGCCTGCTCGACCGACAGCGACCCGTCGCGGAGCTTCGCCTCGGTCGCGGGCAGCCGCGCGACCCGGTCCGCGGTCGCGAGCGCAGCCCGCGCCGTACCTTCCGAACAGCCCGACACATGCGCGAACCACTGCTCCGGGGACGCCGCCGGAGACCGAGCAACCCAGCCGCGGGTCTCGACCGCGCGCTTGGCGAGGAGCACCTTGATCGCGGCGCAGCGCCGCTCGGCGTCCGCGGCGACGCCGGCGAGGCGTGCCGCGTCGCGACCGTCGAACGTCGCGGGCTCCAGGCCTGTGGCGATCGACCGCAACTCGTCGGCGAGCTCCTCCAACCGGAACATGCACCCACCATGACAGGGGGGTACGACACTCCGAGATGTCACATGCTCGACCCGCGCCCGGCGCGTCGCAGCAGGTCAGCGTTACATCTAGGCTCCGCCGCCGCGGCACGGACGGGAAGGGGCTGCATGACCGGTTGGAACCTGGGGGACGTGTTCGAGGCGGTTGCCGACGCCGTCCCGGATCGGCGCGCGCTCGTCCACGGGGAACGCGCCCTCACGTGGCGCGAGCTCGACGACCGGGCCGCACGGGTCGCGAGCGCCCTCCGTGAGCTGGGGCTCGGCCCTGGCTCGAAGGTCGCGCTCTACCTCTACAACTGCAACGAGTACGAAGAGGTCTCGCTCGCCACGTTCAAGCTCCGCGGCGTGCACGTCAACGTCAACTACCGCTACCTCGCCGACGAGCTCGCGTACCTCATCGACAACGCCGACGCGGAGGTCGTCGTGTTCCACGGCGCCCTCGGCGAGCAGATCGAGGCCGTGCGCGCCCGGTGCCCGACCCTGCGCGCCATCATCCAGGTGGACGACGGCTCAGCGCACGTGGACGGCGCCCTGCGCTACGAGGACCTCGTCGCGAGCGCCGAACCGATGGAGCGGATCGCGCGGTCGGGCGACGACCTGTGGTTCCTCTACACCGGCGGCACCACCGGCATGCCGAAGGGCGTGATGTGGCGTCACGACGACCTCTTCGGTGCGCTCTCCGAGGCGGTGTACCCGGTGGTCGGCGAAGCGGTCCCCGAGAGTCCGGAGGCGCTCGGCGCCGCGGCGGCGCGGCTCGCCGAGAACGGTCGTGCACCCGTGCACCTCCCGGCGTCACCGCTGATGCACGGCACCGGCGGCATGACGTCCATGCAGGCGATGTTCCTCGGCGGGACGATCGTGACGCTCGTGGGTCGCCACCTCGACGCCGACGAGCTGTGGCGCGCGGTCGAGCGCAACGGCGTGACGCAGATGGCGATCGTCGGCGACGCGTTCTGCAAGCCGATGGTGGCCGCGCTCGACGAGGCGGCGGCGCGGGGCGAGCCGTTCGACCTGTCGTCGCTCTTCCTCGTGATCAGCTCCGGCGTGATGTGGAGTCTGCCGGTGAAGGAGGCCCTGATGGCCCACCGAGCCGTCCTGTGCCTCGACTCGCTCGGCTCGAGCGAGGGCGTCGGCTTCGCCAACAGCATCACGTCGCTGGGGAACGAGACGAAGACCGCGCGGTTCGTCATCGGCGAGCACACGAAGGTGCTCACCGACGACGGCGACGAGATCGAGCCCGGGTCGGGGACGCTCGGGATGCTCGCGCGCGGCGGCCACATCCCCGTCGGCTACTACAAGGATCCCGACAAGACCGCCGCGACCTTCCGCGAGGTGCGCGGCGTCCGGTACTCGATCCCGGGTGACTTCGCGACCGTCGAGGCCGACGGATCGGTCACGCTGCTCGGGCGCGGCTCGGTGTGCATCAACTCCGGCGGCGAGAAGATCTACCCGGAAGAGGTCGAGGAGGCGGTGAAGGCGCTGCCCGGCGTGCGCGACTGCCTCGTCGTCGGCGTGCCCGACGATCGCTTCGGCGAGGTCGTCACCGCGGTCGTGGCCGCGGACGAGGGCGCGTCCGTCGACGAAGCCGCCGTGCTCGAGGGCAGCAGCCACCTCGCGCGCTTCAAGCGGCCGCGCCACGTCGTGCTCGTGGATGCCGTCCTGCGCGGCCCCAACGGCAAGGCCGACTACGCCTGGGCCAAGGAGACAGCCCGAGCCGCAGTCACCACCGAGACCACCTGATCATCTCGCGACGAGGCCCAGCGGAGCGACGTGCTCGCGGGGGCTGCGACGAGCAACGCGAGTCGCCCCCACGACACCTCCGCCCGCAGCAGCGGCGAACGCGGGCGAGGACGGAGGTCGTCGTGGGGGCGACCTCCGAGCGCGTTACTTGCCGACCTTGGCGAGCACGTCGCGGCTGGTGAGGATGAGGAGCTCTTCGCCGTCGACGGTGATCTCCGTGCCGCCGTACTTCGAGTAGATGATGGTGTCGCCGACGGCGACGTCGACGGGGATCAGCTCACCGGTGTTCTCGGAGCGACGGCCGGGTCCGACGGCCAGGACCTCGCCCTGCTGGGGCTTCTCCTTGGCGGTGTCGGGGATCACGAGCCCGCTGACGGTCGTCTCCTCGGGCTCGCCGGCTCGCACCACGATGCGGTCCTCGAGCGGCTGCAGCTTCATGACTAGGCCTCCTGGACGGCCCCGGGACGGGGCGGACGTCGGTGTTCCGGTCGCTGGCACTCGAGTGAGGCGAGTGCTAACGCCAAGATAACCGCGGCCCGGCACGTGGAGCAAGCCGACGCCCCTCGACGCATCAGGCCAGTGGGAGCGTCGGGTCGATGCCGCTGTCGAGCGGCGTCGGACCGTCGGCCCGGAGGCGCCACCATGCCGCGGCCGCGATCATGGCCGCGTTGTCGGTGCACAGCTCGAGCGGGGGCAGGAACGCCCGCCGACCGCTCGCCGCGGCGATCGCCTCGACCCGGGCTCGCAGGCTCGAGTTCGCGGCCACGCCGCCGCCGAGCACGAGCGCCGACGCGCCGGCGTCGTCGGCGGCCGCCGCGAGCTTGTCGGCGAGCTGATCGACGACCGCCGCCTGGAACGACGCCGCGACGTCGGCGACGGGGACGTCGGGGACGGCGCGCACGTGGTTCACGACCGCGGTCTTCAGCCCGGAGAAGGAGAAGTCGCGCTCGCCGGGCATCGCCCGCGGGAACGCGATCGCCTCCGGATCCCCCTCGACCGCGAGCCGGTCGATGGCCGGGCCACCCGGGTATCCGAGGCCCAGGAACCGCGCGACCTTGTCGAAGGCCTCGCCCGCCGCGTCGTCGACCGTCTGGCCGACGACACGGTACGCGCCGTGACCGTCGACGATCACGAGGATCGTGTGCCCGCCCGACGCGACGAGCACCGCGAGAGGCGGGACGAGCTCCGGGTCCTCGAGCCAGGCGGCGTAGAGGTGCGCCTCGAGATGGTTGACGCCGACGTACGGGAGATCGCCGACGAGCGCGAGCGCCTTGGCCGCGCTCACGCCCACGAGCAGGGCGCCTGCCAGCCCGGGCCCGTGGCACGCCGCGACCGCGTCGAGCCCGTCCAGCTCGATCGCCGCCTCCCCGAGCGCGTCGGCGATCACGGGACCGATGAGGTCGACGTGCGCGCGGCTCGCGATCTCGGGCACCACGCCACCGAACCGGGCGTGCAGGTCGATCTGGCTCGCGACCACCGAGGACAGCACGAACCGCCCTTCGCCGACCACGGCGGCGGCGGTCTCGTCGCAGGACGTCTCGAGGCCGAGGATCGTCATCGCTCGAACACCGTCTCGCCGGGCAGGTCGCGCTCGAGCCGATCGAGGAGCTCACAGTGCGCCGGCGTGTCGATCTCGTGCACCCACATCACGAGCGCGTCTTCATTCGTCTCCTGGTAGTAGTTCTTGCGCACACCGACCGGCACGAAGCCGAACCGCTGGTACAGCCGCTGCGCGGGTCGGTTCGACAGCCGCACCTCGAGGGTGAGGTGCCGCGCATCGCGGGCGATCGCCTCGCGAGTCAGTACGAGCATGAGACGGGTGCCGATGCCGCGCCGCTGCCACGCCGGGTCGACGGCGATCGTCGTCACGTGACCGTCCTCGCCCGAGAGGAGGAGTCCTCCGTAGCCGACGACCTCACGCCCGACGCGCGCCACGAAGTAGGAGCGCGTACCCCGCAGCGCGAGCTCCGACAGGAAGAGCGAGTGGCTCCACGGACGCGGGTACACCTGCTCCTCGATGCGCAGGACCGCGCGCAGGTGACGTCGTCGCATCGCGACGACCTGCACCGTCAGCGGCGGCGACATCGTCATCGTGCCGCCGCCCAGTTGAGCTCGGCGTCGCTCGCGCGCAGGTAGCACGGCTGGACGTCCCAGGGCGCGACGAACTCCTCGCGCTCCACACGCGCGGTCGCCAGCGCGACGAGGGCGGCCGTGCTGGGCGCCGACAGCTCCGGACCGGCGACCTCGGCGCGCTCGAGCTCGGCGAAGGCATCGGCGTGCGCCGCGACCCCCTCGCCGACGAGCAGGATCTCCTCGGGGCTCGCCTCGAGATCGGCGACGAGGTCGCTCGGCGTGTCGACCGCATACTCGGTCGTGCGCTGCACACCGCCGGGCACCGGCACGTACGACGCGTGGAAGACCTCGCGGCGCCGGGCGTCGAGGACCGCGACGATCGTGCGCCGTGAGTACCGCAGCGGATACGCGACGAGATCGAGGCTCGCGACCGGCACGACCGGGATCCGCAGCGCCTGCGCCATGATCTTCGCCGTCGTCACGCCGACGCGCAGCCCGGTGAAGAGACCCGGGCCGATGTCGACCGCGATCGCGGCGAGCTGGCCGAAGCGCACGCCGGTCCAGTCGGCGAGCTCCCGGATCGCGGGGACGAGCTGCTCCGCGTGGCGTCGTCCCCCGGCGAGGCGGACCTCGCCGCGCAGCTCGCCTCCGTCGCCGATCGCGACGCCGACGTGGCTCGTCGCCGTGTCGAGGGCGAGGAGCAGCATCAGCCGCTCCCCAGCAGCACGCGCTCGAGGTCGAGCGCCCGTGCATGCCACGACGGCCCCTCTGGGGTGATCGTGACGGTGCGGTCGTCGCTCCCGACGCCACGGTCGAGCCGCACCTCGAGCCGCTCCCGCGGCAGGTGCGCCGCCACGACGTGGCCCCACTCGACGACCGTCACCACGTCGTCGAGGTCTTCCTCGAGACCCAGGTCGATGAGCTCCTGGACGCGGTCGAGCCGGTACACGTCGACGTGCAGGAGGGGCACCCGTCCTTCGTGGCGCAGCGCGAGTGTGAACGTCGGACTCAGCACCGATCCCTTCACCTCGAGCGCGTCCGCGATGCCCTTCGTGAGCTCGGTCTTGCCCGCGCCGAGCCCGCCCGCGAGCAGGACCACGTCGCCGGCGACGAGCAGCGCTCCGAGCCCCACGCCGAGGGCACGGGTCTCCGCGGCCGAGTGCGTGACGGCGGAGAGACCGTTCACGTGGAGCCGCGTGCGAGCGCACGCTTCGCGACGACGAAGTCGGCCCGCGCCTGTGCCAGCGCGGTGCCGCCACTGCGCAGCACGGCCGCGGGGTGCAGGGTCGGGACGAGCACCGCGTTGCCGTCGCGGTACGGGAACTCCTGGCCGCGCAGCTTCGTGATGCCGGTCTTGGTGTCGAGCAGGAGCTTCGTCGCGAAGTTGCCGAGGGTCACGACCACCTTCGGCTGCAACAGGTCGAGCTGGGCCTCGAGGTACGGGCGACACGTCGTGATCTCGATCGGCTCCGGATCGCGGTTGCCCGGCGGCCGGCACTTCACCACGTTGCAGATGTAGACGTGGTCGCGCGTCAGCCCGATGTCCTCGATGAGCCGGGTGAGCAGCTGCCCGGCGCGGCCGACGAACGGGATGCCCTGCCGGTCCTCCTCCGCTCCGGGGCCCTCCCCGACGAAGACGAGGTCGGCCTCCCGGTTGCCCACGCCGAACACGACCTGCGTGCGCCCGTTCGCGAGCGGGCACTTCACGCACGCGAGCGCGTCGCGCTCGAGCTCCTCCCACGACGACCAGGCCGGCGCGGCGCCGACCG
>DATBSK010000015.1:0-33773 GCA_036559825.1 Acidimicrobiia bacterium
CGAAGCCGGTCCTCGAGATCGAGGACGAGACGATCGGCGTCGGTCATCGAGCGAGTGTATGAGGCGGATAGCGTGCGTTCGCAGGCTCCCGACCTCGACGACGGAGACCCATGTTCGACATTCGGTTCGGCGCGTTCGCGCCCCAAGGCTGGAAGATGGAGCTCGCGCACCTCCGCGACCCGCGCGACAAGTGGACCGTGTGCCGCGACACCGCGATCCTCGCCGAGGGCCTCGGCTACGACTCGATCTGGCTCTACGACCACTTCCACAACGTCCCGCGCCCGGCGCACGAGACGGTGTTCGAGTGCTGGTCGACCGTGGCCGCGCTGGCCGAGGCGACGACGACGATCCGGCTCGGCCAGATGGTCAGCTGCACCCCGTACCGTCCGCCCGCGCTCACCGCGAAGATGACCGCGACGATCGACGTGATCTCGGGCGGCCGCCTCGATTGGGGCGTCGGCGCGGGGTGGTATCGCCACGAGTTCGAGGCATACGGCTACGGGTTCCCCGAGGCGAAGGAACGGATCGGCATGCTGCGCGAAGCGGTCGAGGTCGTGACGGCGATGTGGACCGAGCCGGACGCGACCTACGAGGGTCGGTACTACGCGATCGCCGGCGCGCAGTGCGACCCGAAGCCGCTCCAGGAGCCGCACCCGCCGATCTGGATCGGCGGTGGCGGCGAGCAGCTCACGTTGCGCGTCGTCGCCCGCCTCGGCGACAAGTCCAACTTCGGCGGCAAGCCCGAGGAGTGGGCCCACAAGCGCGATGTCCTGCGGCAGCACTGCGCGGACGTGGGCCGGGACGCGGACGAGATCGAGCTCACGTGGAGCCCCGAGGTCATGGTCCGGGAGTCGGAGGACGAGATCCGCGCCCTCGTCGATGCCGGCAAGGCTGGGTCGCGCTGGGGCGAGTCGTACGAGTCGTGGAGCACCGGCAACCTGGTGGGGACGCCGGACCAGGTGTGCGAGCGCATCCGGACCTACGTCGACCTCGGATGCACGTACTTCGTGCCCTGGTGCTCCGACTACCCGGACGACGCGACGCTCCGGCTCTTCGCCGACCGGGTGATGCCGGAGTTCCGCTAGCTGTACGGAAGGCCTCCACGGCCGCGCGCGCGACGCCTCCCGACGTCAGGACGCGGCCAAGGCGTTCCACGCGAACGGGATGACGAACGCGGCCAGGCCGAGCCAGCCGATGCTCCACCGAGCGCCCCACGCGGCGGCGGCGAGCACGAAGCAGACGATGGCGATGAGGTAGAAGATGAAGGTGACCTCGGCGCTCATGGCATTGATGGCAAGCATGCATGAGCAATACCCGCGCGGGAGCCCCCGTCACACGTCCGCGCGCCCGGTTCGCCGCGCGCGGTTCACGAGGTACGTCGCCTGACGCCGGTCAGGCCAGGTGGTGGGCGATCCGGGCCTGGATGTCGGATGCGTCGGGCGCGGTCCAGGCACTGACGTGCGTCCCTTCGCCGAGCGTCAGGAACTCAGCGGCGGGCAGTTTCGAGGCCGCGTGCTCGCTCTGCTCGTACGGCACGTCGGAGTCCGTCCTGGCGTGGACGAGCAGGGTCTGCGCCCGGACCACGTCCAAGTCGAGCTTGAGCTTGCCGAACTGGTCGATGTCGTTCTCGAACCCGGGCTTCCGGCTCCCGGTCACCGTCCCCATGAAGTCGAGCGCCCATCGCCTCTTGGTCGGATCCTCCCAGATCTTCTCGACGAGGTCCTCGCGGTCGTCCTTGCTGAGGTCGCCCTCTTCCTTGACGAGGCTCTTGATCGTCGACTTCGGCGCGTGTCGCGCCATCTCCTTCATGAGCCACGCGCCGAAGCGGCCCATGAGCATCTTCTCCTCGCCGACGCTCGCGAACTCGTACGACATGCTCAGCGCGGCGATCGCCACGAGCGCGCTGACGCGATCAGGTGCCGTCGCCGCGAGGGTGTACGCCGACGGCCCGCCGCCCGACCAGCACATCAGGCCGAACCGGTCGATGCCGAGGGTGTCCATCAGCCCGATGGCGAGCGCAGCCTGAGCCCGGGGAGTCTTGTTGTCATCGGTGAGCGGCGTGTCGAGGTAGCCGGGACGCGACAACGCGATCGTCCGGTGCCCTCGTGAGCGTAGGAACGCCGTCATGAGCGAGCCCTGGTCGCACCCGCCCGGTGAACCGTGGATGAACAGGACCGGGGACCCGCTCCCTTCGTCCAGGTACTGGACCGTTCCCGCCGCGGTGTCGGCTCTGGCCGCGTCGGTCATCTTCGAACTGCTACTTGAACCAGATGCGCTGGTAGTCGCGGCTCTGGGGGTGCAGGAGCAGCGCGACGAGCGCGCCGTCGAAGACGAGGTTGAGGAGGAGGGGGAAACCGAGCACGTCGGCACCCGCCACCGCGACGAGCATGACGACCTGGAGGACGGCGGCGCCGACGGCGACCGCGTAGCCCCACTTCTTCTCGTTGGCGATGCCGTAGCCACCGATCGCGAGTCCGGCGATCGTCAGGAGCGCGAGGACCACGGACGTCGACACCATCCCGAAGAGGAAGCCGAAGATGGCGTCGAGGTAGCAGAGCATCGTCCCGATGACGAGCGTCTGCGGCTGGAACTGGTTGAGGAACCGCCGTTCGTTCACGGGACCATTCTGGTCGACGGCGCCGGGACGACGGGGATCGCGCGGGCCCGGAGCTGACCGCACGCCGCGTCGATGTCGACACCCCGGGTGCGGCGCACGGTGGCACGCACGCCCTGCGCCTCGAGCCGGCTCGCGAGCTCGCGCAGGCGCCGGCGGCTCGGCGGGCGCTCGGCATACTCGGCGGTCGGGTTGAGTGGGATGAGGTTGACGTGCGCGCCGCCGACGGCGGGCCACGCAGCGAGCAGCCGCCCGAGAGCGTCGATCTGCGACGCCGCGTCGTTGACGCCGGCGATGCAGGCGTACTCGAACGTCACGCGCCGCCCGCGCGCCCCCGCCACCTCGGCCGCGGCGTCGAGGACCTCGGCGATGGGGTAGCGCCGGTCGAGCGGAACGAGCGCGGCACGCAGCTCGTCGTCTGCCGCGTGGAGCGACACCGCGAGAGTCACGGGAAGCGCTTCCGTCGCGAGGCGCCGCATGCCCGGCACCACACCCACGGTGCTCACGGTGATCCGCCGTGCCGAGATCCCGAGATCCGCGTGGAGCCGCTCCACCGACGTCCAGGCCTCCTCGTAGTTGGCGAGTGGCTCGCCCATCCCCATGTACACGATGTTGCTCACGCGCTGCGGCGAGGCGTGCGCGGCACGCACGACCTGCTCGACGATCTCGCCGGAGGTGAGGTTGCGGTCGAAGCCGGCCTGACCGGTCGCGCAGAACGAGCACGCCATGGCGCACCCCGCTTGCGATGACACACACACCGAGGCGCGGCGCGGCGACCGCATCAGCACCGTCTCGACCTGGGCACCGTCGTCACCCGCCGCCCACAGCCACTTCGTCGTCTGGCCGTCGGCGCTCGTCGACTCCACGACGTGACGGAGCGCGAGCGGCACCGCCTCGGCGAGGCGCGCTCGCAACGCAGTCGGGAGCGCGCTCGCCTCCTCGACCGGCGTGACCGTGCGATACAGGGCGTCCCAGACCTGACCGGCGCGATAGCGAGGTTCGCCCCACTCGTGGAGCAGCGCCGCCAGCCGGTCCCGTCCGATGCCGTACCGCGTCGGCGCCGTCATCGTCATGAGGCGGCGCGTAGGTAGGCGCGGTCGACGCGCGTCGTGGTGAAGCCGAGCCCTTCGTAGAGGGCTACGGCAGCCGTGTTGGCGGCGTCGACGAAGAGCATCCCCGCGGTCGCGGCGCGCTCGAAGAGCGCATGGAGCCCACCCACGACCAGCGCGCGCCCGAGCCCGATCCCCTGGTGCGCCGGGTCGACGCCGATGACGTAGATCTCACCCAGCGTCGCCGGCTCGTGCGGAGGCGACGGGGCGTGCAGCCGCGTCCAGCAGAACCCCGCGAGGGCGCCGCCCCTCCACGCGAGCAGGAAGCCGGCGGGGTCGAACCAGGGCTCGGCCTCGCGACGGCGCAGCGTCTCGAGCGTCCAGCCGTGCTGGTCGGGGTCCTCGGCGAAGGCCCGGTTGTTCACGTCGAGCCAGGTGCGCTCGTCCGCGCCGACGCGAAACGCACGGACGTCCACGTCGTTCGGCCACCGCGGCTCCTCCGCCAACGGCAGCGGCACGCGCATCTGGCGGAGCTCACGCTCGAGCGCGAACCCGAGTGCCCGAGCGAGCTGGTCGGCGCGCTCGTCGGCGCCGAAGACCCACAGCCGCACGCGTTGCCCGTCGAGCACGGGATCGGCGAGGGCGACCTCGAGCAAACCGCGCTCGACGTCGTCGTCGCGGTGCTCGGGAACGACGACCGTCGCCATCGTCAGCACGGCGTCGCCGTCGTTCTCGGGGGGCGCGACGTGGAGCGCACCGACCGGCTCGCCGTGCATCGTCGCGACGACGACGGCAGAGCGGGCGCTCGGCTGGGCCAGGTCCCGCCACACCGAGTCGCCGAGCGACGGGTGCCCGTCCGCCTCCTCGGCGAGCGCCGCGAGACGGTGGATCGTGGCGACGTCAGCGGGCGCGACAGGTCGTCGGACGCGGACGTCGAGCACGGGCTCCGAGGGTAGGCGCCGCGTGCGAGGCTGCGGGCATGCCGCGGCCACGGGGCGCGAAGGCGCGCGCAGCCACGGTCGTCGAGCGTCTCGCGGACGAGTACCCGGGCACCGCGACCGAGCTGTGCGCGCTGGCCCACGCGGATCCGTTCCAGCTGCTCGTCGCCACGATCCTCTCGGCGCAGAGCACCGACGAGATGGTCAACAAGGTCACGCCACGCGTGTTCGAGCGCTACCCGACGCCCGCGGACCTCGCCGAGGCGTCACCGGCGGAGCTCGAGGAGCTCGTCCACTCGACGGGGTTCTTCCGCCAGAAGACGAAGAGCCTGATCGGCATGGCGACAGCCCTCGAGGAGCGGTTCGGCGGCGAGGTGCCGACCGACCTGGACGACCTGGTCACGCTGCCCGGCGTCGGCCGCAAGACCGGCAACGTCATCCGCTCGGTGGCCTTCGGGCTCCCCGGGCTGCCGGTCGACACCCACGTGGGGCGGCTCTCGCGTCGCCTGCGGCTCACGACCGAGGACGACCCGGTGAAGGTGGAGCACGACCTCAACGCGATGGTCGATCCCGAGGATCGCGGCGCGCTCTCGTTGCGGCTCATCCTGCACGGGCGCGCGGTCTGCTCGGCACGGCGTCCGCGTTGCGACGTGTGCGTGCTCGCCGACATCTGCCCGTCCGCGTTCAAGGTGTGACGCCCCGGGCGTCGGGCGTCACTCGGCGAGGCGCGTGGAGGCGCGCTCGAGCGTCCGCCGGGCCGCGAGCAGGGATCGCTCGGTCGCGAAGAGGTCGTCGGCGACCGCCGAATCCGTGCCGTCCTCGTAGCGCGACGCGACGCCGGTGACACGCTCGACGAGATCGTCGAGCTGTGCGCGCAACGTCGAGAGCTCGGCGCGGTCGGACTCCTCGGACACGCCGAGGCAGCCTACGCGGTCGGATGCAGCGCAATGACCAACGGACGCGCGCGCACCCACGGATACGATGAGTTCCCGCTCATGCTCACGGTGCTCGACCTTCGCGGATCCATCGGCGATCTCGACGCGGCGTTCGCCCGTTCCGACGTGGTCGACGACGAGGTGACCCGTGCGGTCCGGGACGTGATCGCCGATGTCCGTGCCCGCGGCGACGCCGCGCTGCGCGAGCTCACGCGTCGTTTCGACGGCTGTGACATCGACGATCCGCGTGTCGCCGGGGAGGCGGTTGCCGCGGCGCTAGAGCGGACGCCGTCGGAGGTCCGCGCCGCGCTCGAGTATGCAGCCGGCGAGATCACCGCATACCACGAGGCGCAACGCGCGCCCGAGGTGGCCTTCGAGCGAGACGGTGTCCGCGTCCGCGAGCGCGTCGTTCCCGTCGACCGGGCCGGCTGCTACGTGCCGGGCGGTCGCGCCGCGTACCCGTCGTCTGTGCTCATGACCGCGATCCCCGCCCGAGTGGCGGGGGTGCCGGAGGTGGTGCTCTGCATGCCGCCCGGGAGCACCGGCGACCCGCCCGACGCCGCCCTGGCCGCCGCGGCGCTGGCCGGCGTCGACGAGGTGTACCGCATCGGCGGCGCGCAGGCGATCGCCGCGATGGCCTACGGCACCGAGTCGGTCCGTCCGGTCGACGTGGTCGTCGGCCCCGGGAGCGCCCACGTCACAGCGGCGAAGCGCGAGGTCGCCGGCGTCGTGGGCATCGAATCCCTCGCCGGGCCGTCGGAGGTCGTCGTGGTCGCGGACGAGAGTGCCGACCCGGAGCTCGTGGCGATCGATCTGGTCGCCCAGGCCGAGCACGGTCCCGGGGGCACCGCGGTCGTCGTCTGCTGGTCGAGCTCGGTTGCCGAGGCCGTCATCGAAGCCGTCGCGCGGCGCACTGCCGCGGCGCCGAGGCGCGCCGAGATCGAGTCCACGCTGCGGGGAGGCGGACGCGCCGTGCTCGTGGACGGCCCGACCCAGGCACTCGAGGTGGTCAACGCGATCGCGCCCGAGCACGTCGAGCTCCTGACCCAGGACGCCGAGGTGCTCGCGGGAGAGGTGCGCAACGCCGGCGCGGTGTTCTGCGGACCGTGGGCGCCCGCGGCCGTCGGCGACTACGTGGCGGGCGTGAACCACGTGCTCCCGACCGCGCGCACGGCGCGCTTCGCGAGCGCACTGCGCGTCGACGACTTCTGCAAGCACATCCACGTCGTATCGGTCGACGAGGCCGGGCTTCGACGCATCGCGCCCTACATCGAGGCACTCGCCACGGTCGAAGGCCTCGATGAGCACGCGCGATCGGTCGCGCTCCGGGTCGAACGAGCATGACGCTTCCCGAGCCGCGTCCGGACGTGGTCGAGCTCACTGGCTACCACTCGCCGCAGCTCGACGTCGACGTGCGCCTCAACACCAACGAGAGCCCGTATCCACCACCTCCCGAGTTCGTCACCGCGTGGCTCGACGCGCTGCGCGCCGTCCCGCTGAACCGCTATCCCGACCGCGGCGCCGCCGACCTGCGGGGCGCGCTCGCGGCGCGCGCCAGCCAGCCGGTCGAGCGCGTGTTCTGCGCGAACGGGTCGAACGAGGTCCTCCAGACCCTGCTCCTCGCGTACGGCGGGGGCGGTCGGCGCGCGCTCGTCTTCGAGCCGACGTACGCGCTGCACTCGCACATCGCCCGCATCACCGGGACCGAGGTCCTCGTCGGTGAGCGCGCCGACGACTTCCATGTGTCCCCGACCGAGGCAGGCATGCTCGCTGCTACCGAGCGCCCTACCGTCGTGTTCCTCTGCAGCCCGAACAACCCGACCGGAACCGTGGAGACGCGCGCGACCGTAGAGTCGCTGCTGAGCACGCTCCTCGATCACGGGCCCGGGCTCCTCGTCGTCGACGAGGCCTACGGTGAGTTCGCGGACTGGAGCGCGGTCGAGCTCGTCGACGACGACGTCCCGCTCGTCGTCGTCCGCACCTACTCGAAGGTGTGGTCCCTGGCCGCGCTCCGGCTCGGCTTCGCCGTCGGTCCGGCCGCCGTGGTCGCGGAGCTCGACAAGGTCGTGCTGCCGTACCACCTCTCGGCGCCGACGCAGCTCGCGGGTGTCACGGCGCTGCGGTACGACGAGGCGATGCGCGACCGGGTGGATGCACTCGTACGCGAGCGGCACCGTCTCGCCGCGGAGCTCGGTCGCCTCCCCGGGCTCACGGTCTTTCCCTCGGGCGCCAACTTCGTGCTCGTACGATTCGACGGTGATGGTCACCGGCTCTGGAAGCGGCTCGTCGACGCGGGCGTCCTCGTGCGTGACTTCTCGGACTGGCCGCGCCTCGAGAGCTGTCTCCGTATCACCGTCGGCACCGTCGACGAGGACGATCGCCTGCTCGCCGCGCTCGGCGACGCCGTGACGAAGGAGCGGGGGACATGACCGAGCCGCGACGCGCCGAGCGGCGACGCGCCACGAAGGAGACCTCGGTCGAGCTCGAGCTCGACCTCGACGGCACCGGGCGGGCGACGGCCGAGACGGGGATCCCCTTCTTCGACCACATGCTCGAGCAGCTCGGCAAGCACGCCCGCTTCGACCTCACGGTCTCCGCCCGGGGAGACCTCGAGGTCGACCTGCACCACACCGTCGAGGACGTCGGGATCCTGCTCGGCGAGTGCCTCCGCGAGGCGCTCGGCGAGAAGGCCGGTGTGCGCCGGTTCGCGTCCGCACTCGTGCCGCTCGACGAGGCGGTGGTGCAGGTCGCGCTCGATCTCTCAGGACGCCCGTACCTCGTCTACGAGGTCGACCCGGTCGTCGAGTGGATCGGAACGTTCGATGTCCAGCTGTGCGAGGAGTTCTGGCGTGCCCTGACGGTCGCATCGGCGATCACGTTGCACCTCAGGTCATTGAGCGGGCGGAACGGTCACCACGTGATCGAGGCGTCGTTCAAGGGCGTCGCCGTCGCGTTGCGCGACGCCGTGCGGATCGACGGCGCGGGCGTCCCGAGCACGAAGGGCACATTGTGAGGCGCACGCGCGCGTGACCTTCACGCTGTACCCCGCGATCGACGTGCGCGCGGGGCGCGCAGTTCGCCTGCGGCAAGGCGACTTCGCCGCCGAGACGATCTACGACGACGATCCGGTCGCGGTCGCACGTGCGTTTGCGGCGGCGGGTGCTCGCTGGCTCCACGTCGTGGACCTCGATGCGGCCCGCACGGGTGAGCCCGCGAACCTGGCGAAGATCGAGGCGATCGCGGCTGTGGTCCCTTGCCGGATCCAGGCCGGCGGAGGTGTGCGCGGGGCGGCCGCCGCAGGCGCCGTGCTCGCAGCGGGCGCGGAGCGCGTCGTGATCGGGACCGCAGCGGTCGAGCAGCCGGAGCTCGTCCTCGAGCTCTGCACCTTGCACCCGGGCAGGATCGTCGTCGGCCTCGACGCGCGCGGCCGGCGCGTGTCGGTCCGAGGCTGGGAAGAGGACGCGGGCACCGACCTGCTCCAGCTCGCGGCGCAGCTCGACGGCGTGGGCGTCGCCTCGCTGGTGGTCACCGAGATCGCGCGCGACGGCACCATGCAGGGCCCCTCGCTCGACCAGCTCCGTTCGGTGCTGGAGACGACCGCGGTGCCGGTGATCGCCAGTGGCGGCGTCGGTTCGCTCGCCGATCTGGAGGCGCTCGCGGGGCTGCGCGCCGGCGACCGCATGCTCGCGGGCGCGATCGCAGGGCGGGCGATCTACGAGGGCCGGTTCACCGTGGCCGAGGCGCTCTCGCTGGTCGACCGCTGACACGGGCCAAGGGATTGGCTACGGTCCCCGAGCAACCGGCCCCCGCGGCTGTCCGGCGATGCTGCAGATCCGGCACCTGTGAGAAGGAGGCGCTGATGAGCGAGGCAGGTCACCTCGACGAAGGATTCTTCCGGCGGTACCGCGAGCTGCTCGACGCGGAGGACGCCGCCTTCGACGAGCTCGAGCACGCCTACGAGGAGGGCGATCGGGCGCTCTTCGAGCAGGACCTCTCGCAGTGGCGCACCATCGTCGAACGGCGCCACGCGTTCCTCGAGCGTCACAAGCTCAGCGCCGTCACCGCCTGAGAGCGAGCGGCGAGGGCGCTCGCTCTCAGGCGCAAGCGCCTCCTCCCTCCCCGCTCTTGGCGCCTTCGGCGCCGGGCCGCTCGGGCCCAAAGGCTGCGCCTATCGGCGCAGCCTTTCAGTCGTCGGCGGCACGGAGGTGCCGGGCGTGACCACGGCCGCGCGCGTGATCGCGTCGAGCAGGCGCGGCGCCACGTAGGCCGGGCCGTCCCCCTCGAAGTGCGAGCCGTCGCGCGGGCGCAGGCGCAAGCCGTGCACGGTCTCCGGGCACGGCGGACCATTCGGGCAGACGATCGATTCGAGGTCGACGACCGACACCGTGTCGGGGTGCGCCGCGGCGAACCGCCGGTACAGGCGGTTCAGCCGCTCGATCTTGGCATCGTCGGTCGGGTCACCGTCGCGGATGTCGCTGTGCGAGGCACGGGGCGTGTTCGTCAGGAGCATCAGCCGCGCCCCTGTCCCGGTGAGGTGGAGTCGTGACTCCTCGAGCTTGGCGAGCAGCGCGGCGTCGGTGACGGTGCTGCCGAAGCGGTAGAGCCTGCCGTCGATGATGCGGTCGGCCGTCTCCCAGGTGCTCAGCCAGAGCGCGGTCGTCGGCTCGTGTTGCTGGATCACCTGATCGAGATACTCGAGCGTCCCGTCCGCGCAGGCGCGTCCCCAGGGCACCTCCGAGCCGTCGGGCAGGGTGGGGATCCCGGTCACCATCCCGCACCCGGGGCGCGTCGCGGTCGACAGCCCGATGCCACGCTCCGCGGCGACGCGCTGGAGCTCGTCGCCGAGCGAGGCCGCCACCGAGTCGCCGACCAGGACGATGCGGGAGAGCGACGCCGGGGGTGTCGGGGCTCCGGGTGCGGTGGTGACGACCGACGGCGGTGCCTTCTCGATCACGGTGTTCGGCTTCGCCGTGAGGAACGCCGGTGCCGGACGGCCGCCCGCGGTGAGCACGATCGTCACGATCGCGGTGACGACGAACGCGGCGGGCGCGGCGACGCGGGCAACCCACCCCTTGAGCGCGCCGTATCGGATCGGGCGCTCGACCACGTAGTACGACACGGTCGCGAACCCGAACGTCGCCGCGAGCCGGACGAGCGAGAGGTTCCACCCCGACAGCCCGGTGCGCGGCTCCGACAGCGCGACGGTCACAGGCCAGTGCCAGAGGTAGAGCCCGTAGGAGATCATGCCGATCCACCGCACCGGGCGGATCGAGAGCACGCGACCGAGCGGGGATCCCGCCGGTTGGATGATCGCGACAATCATGAACGCGGTGGCGACCGCGAAGAGGAGGAAGCCGCCGTGGTAGAGCCACGAGTCGCGGTCGGTCGTCGCCATGAAGGCCCAGAGGCTGAACGCCGCTCCCGCGAGCCCGAGCGCCTGCACGCCCCACCGCGCGCCGGGAGTCGACGGTGACCATCGCGCGAGGAAGATCGCCAGGAGGGCACCGATCAGAAGCTGGCTCGCGCGTGCGTCGGTGCCGTAGTACGCGCGCGATGGGTCGATCGAGTCGTAGGTCGTGACCATCACCGCGCACGACGCGACGATTCCGACCACACAGACCAGCGTGAGGACGCGGGGACGCCCGCGGCCGAGCTTCATCGCGCCGAACGTGATCAGCGGCCACAGCAGGTAGAACTGCTCTTCGATCGCCAGCGACCAGGCGTGGCGCAGGGGGGATGCCTCGCTGAAGAGGTCGAAGTACGACTGTCCCGAGCTGATGAAGTGCCAGTTCGCGCCGTAGAAGAGGGTCCAGAGCATGTCGGCGCGGATCGAGTCGAAGCGGATCGGGCTCGCCTCGAGGTTCGCCCAGATGCCGATGGCGAGCAGGACGATGAACAGCGCCGGGAGAAGGCGCTTTGCTCGTCGGGCCCAGAACGCGGTGAAGTCGAGCGTCCTCGTGCGGCCCCATTCGGTGATCAGCAGCGAGGTGATCAGGTACCCCGACAGCACGAAGAACGTGTCGACGCCGAGGAAGCCGCCTTCGAAGCCGTCGGCGCCGAAGTGGAAGGCCATGACCGATCCGACGGCGATCGCGCGCAGGCCATCGAGCGCGGGCTTGTGGTGGAACGCAGTCGGGAGCCCGTCGGACGCGGGCGCGCGGGCGCCGGTCGCTGGCTCTGCTTCGACCATCTCCACGTCGAATCTACCGTGCAACCCTGTCGATCAGGCGGTCGGCAGCCGCCACGACCGCGTCGGTGCGACCCACGAAGAAGTGGCTCGCACCCGCGACGACCTCGAGCGTCGTCGCCCGCCACGACTCGACCGCGACCGCGACCTCCGCTGGCGCTCGGTACTCGTCGTGCTCCGCGAGCACGAAGTGCTTGGGCCGCGGATCGTCCGCCAGCGGGCCCGTCTCCGCGAAGCGCAGCGGAGGTGCGACGACGAGCCACGCGCCGAGGCGCTCGTCGTGGACGGACAACGCGACGTCGCCGCCGAACGACCATCCCGCGAGCACGACCGGGGTCTCCGTCGGCACGGCCTGCACGAGCGCGTCGATCGCGGCACGCGCGTCCGCCCGCTCGCCACGCCCCTCGTCGTGGGCGCCTGTGCTGCGCTCGACCCCACGGAAGTTGAACCGCAGGCAGACCACGCCGCGAGCGGGCAGGACGCGGAAGAGCTCGGAGATGACGATGGAGCGCATCGATCCGCCGTAGAGCGGGTGCGGATGGCACAGGACGACGGCCGCCCGGAGCTCGCCCTCGGGCATCGCGAGCTCCGCCTCCAGGACGACGTCGTCCTCGACCCGCAGCTCGAGTGCCTCCGCCGACCCCCCGATCACCGCTCGATTATGACGAGAGGGGCGAGGGGGGCAGGCCCCCCTCGCCGGCTCCCCCCGGCGCAACGGTCTCCGCGGACCGCGGTTGAAGGCCGGCGAAGCCGGCCTTCGGCGTTCGGGCAGTGTCCGGCGCGCATGTCGAAGGCGCCACTGTCGACACCCCGGAGGAGCCAGTTCGCCGCAGCAGGTCGAGACCGGCCGCTTGCGGCCGACTGCGTCCTGCGGGCGCAGGAGCAGGGCTCGACCGTCGCGGAGGCGAGGCGACGGAGCGGGGTGTCGATGATGGCGTCGTCAGTTCGTGACGCGGTCAGTCCGTGATGCCGACCTGCGCGAGCGCGAACGCGAGCACGAGCGCCTCCTCCTCCCAGGCCTCGTACCGTCCCGACGGCCCGTGATGTCCTGCGCCGAGCTCGGTCTTGAGGAACAGGTCGTGCGGCGCGGACACGGTCGCCCGGAGACGCGCGACCCACTTGGCGGGCTCCCAGAACTGCACACGCGGATCGTTGAGCCCGGCGGTCACGAGCATCGGCGGGTAGGGCTGGTCGCGGACGTTGTCGTAGGGCGCATATCCGCCGATGTACTCGTACACGTGCTCGTCGTGCACCGGATCGCCCCACTCCTCCCATTCGGTGATGGTGAGCGGCAGCGTCTCGTCGAGCATCGTCGTCAGGCAGTCGACGAACGGGACCTCGGCGACGACGGCTCCGAACAGCTCCGGGCGCAGGTTCGCGACCGCCCCCATGAGGAGCCCACCCGCGCTGCCACCGCGGGCGACCAGCCGATCGGCGGACGTGTAGCCGGCCGCGACGAGGTGCTCCGCGCAGGCGATGAAGTCGGTGAACGTGTTGCGCTTCCGATCGAGCTTCCCATGCTCGTACCAGCGGCGACCGAGCTCACCGCCACCCCGCACGTGAGCGATCGCGAACATCACACCGCGCGTGAGCAGGCTGAGCCGGGTGATCGAGAACGTCGGGTCGATCGAGACCTCGTACGCCCCGTAGCCGTAGAGCAGCAGCGGCGCCGACCCGTCACGCGGCAGTCCGCGACGGTGCACGATCGAGATCGGCACCGCGGTCCCGTCGGGTGCCGTCGCCCAGACGCGGTGCGTCTCGAAGCCGGCCGCGTCGTACCCCTCGACCGGTTGCACCTTGACGACCGACCGCGCCCGTGACGCCACGTCGTAGTCGACGTCGCTCACCGGGGCGACGAGGGACGTGTACCCGTACCGGAGCGCGGGAGATGTGAACTCGGCGTTGGCGCCCACCCACGCCGAGTACACGTCCTCGGGCATCTCGATGAGGTGCGCGTCCTCGAGGCGGACCTCCCCGTCGACGATCGGGACCACGCGGAGCTGCTCGAGCCCTGCGGCGCGCTCGGACACGACGAGGTGCGTCGCGAAGGCGTCGACGTCGGCGATGCGCACGTCGGGGCGCGGCGGCAGCACGTCCTGCCACTCGTCGCGGGCGCTGCTGTGGGCGGGCGCCACCATCAGGCGAAACCCCTCGACGCCCCCTGCGTTCGTGACCACGAAGATGCGGTCGCCGCGCTCGGGGTCGGCGTGGTGCTCGACGTGGTACTCGAGACCGTGCTCACGCGCGGCGACGCAGCGGGGCGGCTCGGTGGGCGTGTTGGCGTCGAGGAGGTGCACCTCGGTCGTCAGCTTCGACGCCGCGGTCACGACGATGACGCTGCCGCTCCGGGCGCGGTGGATCGACAGGTAGAAGCGCTCGTCGTCCTCCTGCAGCACGAGCACGTCGTCGCCGACGGGGGTGCTCAGCACGTGGCGCCACACCTGGTGCGGCCGCACCGCGGCGTCCGTGCGCACGTAGAAGAGGGTGCGGTCGTCGTTCGCCCAGGCGAGGCCGTAGTAGACGTCGGCGACCTCGTCGGAGAGATCGGTGTCGGCGCCGATCTCACGGAACCGCAGCGTCGCTCGCTCACCCCCGTCGACGTCGATGCTGTACGCGACGACCGCTTGGCCGGGCGCGATGGCCAGGCCGCGCAGCGCGAAGTACTCGTGTGCCGCGGCGAGGACGTT
Source organism: Acidimicrobiia bacterium (assembly GCA_036559825.1). GTDB lineage: Bacteria > Actinomycetota > Acidimicrobiia > IMCC26256 > PALSA-555 > DATBSK01. The sequence goes on from DATBSK010000015.1 coordinate 14,411, forward strand.
CTCGTCGAGCACGACCTGCTCGCCGGCAGGCGTGCCGGGCAGGGCGTCGGGATCGGGCACGGGCTGTCCCGTGGCCGGGCGCCGGCAGTGCACGGCGTAGTCACGGCCCTCGATCGTGCGGCTGTAGTACTCCCAGTCCCCTCGCCGCACGGGCGCGGACACGTCCGTCTCGCGTACCCGCGCCTTGATCTCGCCGAAGATCCGCGCGCGCAGGTCGGCGGTCGATGCGAACCCGGCGTCCGTGTACTCGTTCTCGGCCTTGAGGTACGCGAGCACGTCCGGATCGTCGCGCTCCCGCAGCCAGTACCAGTCGTCGACGCGCGCGTGCGTGCCGTGGCGGAGCACCGTGGGGCGGCGTGGCGCGCGCGGCGGCGTCTGGCCGGACATGGGACGGCAGTCTCGCGCCGAGAACACCGGCGGACACCCGGAACCCCGCGGCTACGCTCGATCGCGCGATGAGCACCAGCGCCACTCCGATCGCGGCCACGGACGAGGAGATCGCGGCGCTGAAGTGGGACGACGACGGCCTCGTCGCTGCGATCGTGCAGGAAGCGTCCACGGGACGCGTGCTGATGATGGCGTGGATCAACGAGGAGGCCTTGCGCCGCACGCTCTCGGAGGGACGCACCGTCTTCTGGAGCCGAACCCGCCAGGAGCTGTGGCGGAAGGGCGACACGTCGGGCGACCGGCAGTGGCTCCGCGGCGCGTACTACGACTGCGACGGCGACGTCGTGCTGCTGGTCGTCGACCAGGAAGGCCGCGGTGCCTGCCACACGGGCGAGCGCTCCTGCTTCTTCCGCGCGTTCGGCGACGGCTCCGAGCCCGGGCCGCGGTGAGCGCCGAGGCGGTTCGCCCGTCACGCGACGAGTTCCGATCGCTCGCGCGCGACCACACGGTGGTCCCGGTGTGGCGCGAGATCCTCGCGGACCTCGAGACGCCGGTCTCGGCGTTCGTGAAGCTCGTGGGTGCCGACGCCGACGGGCCGCCCGGGTTCCTGCTCGAGTCCGTGGAGCACGCCGAGCGCTGGGGTCGGTTCTCCTTCCTCGGCCGTGATCCGGCGTGCACGCTCGTCGTGCGCGGCCGGAACGTGGAGGTCGACGGGGAGCTCCCGCCGGGCGTCCCGCGCGACCAGGGCGCGCTCGCGGCCGTCGAGGCCCTGCTTGCGAGTCACCGCGCGCCGGTGATCCCCGACCTCCCGCCGTTCCACGGCGGGATCATCGGGTACCTCGGCTACGACGTCGTGCGGGAGGTGGAGCGACTCCCCGACGTCCCCCACGACGACCTGGGCCTGCCCGACGCCGTGCTGTCGCTGACCGGTCACGTGACCGCGTTCGACCACTACCGGCAGCGGCTCTGCCTCGTCGAGAACGTCTTCCTGCTCGACCGGCCAGGGCCGGGCCGGCCACCCGGCGCCGACCAGGTCGACCGCGCGTACGACCGTGCAGTCGCAAGGCTCGACGCGCTCGTCGACGAGCTCGCGCAGCCGTTGCCCTACGTGCCGACGCCACCCCCGGCCGACGAGGCGTTCGATCTCCCGCAGGTTCGGTCGTCGATGGGTGGCGACCTGTATCGCGACGCCGTCGAGGTGGCGCGCGAGCACATCCTCGCCGGTGACGCGTTCCAGATCGTCCTCGCCCAGCGCTTCGACGTCGAAGGGGAGCTCGATCCGTTCGACGTGTACCGGGTGCTTCGGCAGGTCAACCCGTCGCCCTACATGTACGTCGTGCGTCACCCCGAGGCCACGCTCGTGGGATCGTCGCCCGAGCCGATGGTCCAGGTGCTCGATGGTCGGGTGGTCATCAGGCCCATCGCCGGCACCCGGTACCGCGGTCGCACGGAGGAGCACGACCGCCGGCTCGCGGCGGAGCTCGGTGAGAACCCGAAGGAGCGGGCGGAGCACGTGATGCTCGTCGACCTCGCCCGCAACGACATCGGCCGTGTCGTGCGGTTCGGGACGGAGCACGTGGAAGAGCTGATGACACTCGAGCGTTACTCCCACGTGATGCACCTGACGAGCCAGGTGGCGGGAGATCTCGCGGAAGGTCGTAGCGCAGTCGACGTGCTGCGCGCGACGTTCCCGGCGGGCACGGTGAGCGGGGCACCGAAGGTGCGCGCGATGGAGATCATCGACGAGCTGGAGCCGGTGAAGCGTGGGCCGTACGCCGGCGTCGTCGGCTACCTCGACTTCTCCGGGAACCTCGACACCGCGATCACGATCCGGACGATGGTCTGGCGCGGCGGCCGCGCGAGCGTGTCGGCCGGCGCGGGGATCGTGGCGGACTCCGACGCCGTCGACGAGGACCTCGAGTGCCACAACAAGGCTCGTGCGCTGCTGACCGCGGCCGGCGCGGCACGCCGGCTCACGGCGATGACAGCCGGCGCATGACGACCACCTGGTTCGCAGAGCGTCCCGGCCACGGTGCGGTGCTCGTGAGCGGTCCCGACGCGACGTCGTTCCTGCAGAGCCTCGTGTCCCAAGACTTGGAACCGCTCGGCGACGGCGACGGCGCGCCGTCGCTGCTGCTGACACCGCAGGGCAAGCTCGACGTGATCCTGCGCATGCTGCGCGTCGGGGGAGAGACCGGCCCCGAGTGGTGGCTCGACTGCGAAGCCGGCTTCGGTGATCATCTCGCCGGGGCGCTGAACCGCTTCCGCATCCGCGTCGATGCCGCGGTCGAGGATCGCACCGATGCCTGGGGGCTGCTCGAGGTGCGCGGCGAGGACGCGGCTGCGCGCGTCGCCACGGAGGCACAGGTCGACGCTCCCGAGCAGCAGGGCTCACACGTCCCGTGGGGAGATCGGCGCCTCGTGCGCGCCGACTGGCCCGACCGTCCGGGCGTCGACGTCGTGGGCCCGATCGAGTCGGTGCGCGCTGTCCGGGACGCGCTCCGCGAAGCCGGCGTGCCGGCCGTCGAGCTCGGTCAGTACGAGACCGCGCGCATCGAGGCCGGCCTCCCGCGGCTCGGAGTCGACGTCGACGAGCGCACCATCCCGCAGGAGGCGTTCCTCGAGCGCGACGCGGTCTCGTTCACGAAGGGCTGCTTCCTCGGCCAGGAGCTCGTGTGCCGCATCGACACCCGCGGCCACGTGAACCGTCACCTGCGGCGATTGCGGATCTCCGCCGGGCGAGCCCCCGAGCGCGGCGCCGAGGTGGTGGCCGACGGCGCGAGCGTCGGGACCGTGACCAGCGTCGCCGAGGGGGCCGGGGCGTCGCTCGCGCTCGCGATGGTGCGCCGCGAGGTCGCGCCGCCGGCGGAGGTGACGCTGCGCGACGCCGACGGAGAGGTCAGCGCGACGGTCGAGGCGCTGCCCGGCTCGGGAACCTGACGACGAAGCGCGTCCCGCCCGCGGCCAGCGGCTCGCAGGTCGCCGTCCCGCCCATCGCGGCGGCGAGCTCGTGCACCACCGCGAGGCCGATGCCCGTGCCGACCTTCCGGCTCGGCGCGCCACGCGCGGTGTAGAGACGCTCGAAGACGCGGTCCCGCTCGTCGGGAGCGACGCCCGGGCCGTCGTCGTCGACGTGCAGCTCGACCTGACCGTTGCGCCGCTCGAGATCGACGCGCACCTCCGATCGCGCGTACTTGAGCGCGTTCTCGACGAGGTTCGCAACGATCTGCGCCAGGCGCTCGGGGTCCGCCTCGAGATCGACCCGGTCGCCGGGTGCACGCTCGAGCCGGACCCCCCATTCCCTCGCCGCGGGCTCGAAGCCCTCGACGGTCGCCTCCACCACCGCGCGCGCGTCGACCGGGCGTGCGTCGAGTGAGAACTCGTGGGCGTCCAGGCGGGCGAGGTCGAGCAGGTCGGCCACGAGCCGCTCGAGCCGGCGTGCCTCGGTGAGGATCACGCCCGCGGCGCGCGATCGATCCGGTTGCGACTCGATCACACCGTCGGCCATCGCCTCCGCGTAGCCCTTGATCGACGTGAGCGGCGTCCGCAGGTCGTGCGAGATGCTCAGCAGGAACGCGCGCTCGTGGCCCTGCGCCGTCTCGAGCTCGTCGGCCATCGCGTCGATGCTGCGTGCGAGGCTGCCGAGCTCGTCGTCCGGCAGCGCGTCGAGCGGCACCCGCGCCGAGAGGTCACCGGCCGCGATGCGTCCCGCCGTGTGCTGCATCGCGGCGATCGGTCGGGTGAGGCGGCGCGCGAGAACGGCGGCCACGATCGCCGCCACGACGAGGGCGAATGCTCCGGTGGCGAGGAAGTACCCGCCCGCCTGGCCGAGCGGGCGAGTCTCGACGTGCTGCGTCAGGACGAGCACGGGTGTGCGCCGGCCGATCGGTGTGAGCGGGAGCGCGGCGAATGCGGTGTCGCCCTGCACGCCGGTCTGGGTGGCGCCGCTCAGCAGCCGGTCGACCTCGAGGTCGCCGGGGCGCAGGTCGCGCGGGAGCTCCGGAAGCGATGCCTGCTGGCGGCAGACGCTGCCCAGCAGGCCGCTCAGTCCGTTCTCGACGGCACCTTCGGGGTTGATCACCACGACGCTGCCACCCGAGATCCGCATCGTCGACGCGACGAGCCGGCACGCGCGCCGGAAGCCGGTGCGGCGCTGCGCGACATCGGGGTTCTGCACGGCGACGCGGAACGCGCGGCCGAGCGCCTCGAGCTCCGCGGCGACCTCGGGTCCCTGCCGGCGGAGGTCCTGGACGGCCGAGTCGCCGACGGTCTCGCGTGCGAGGGCCGCGGCTCCCAGCGCCGCGACGACGAGCACGCCGAACGACACCGCGAGCATCGCCACCAGCAACCGGGTGCGCAGGCGCCGCCGTGGCTTCGTCACGACCCGCCTCCGGGTGCGGACTCCAGCCGGTAGCCGACGCCGCGCACGGTCGTGATCCGCAGGGCGTCACCCACCTTCTTGCGGACCTGTGCGATGTGCACGTCGACGGTCCGGGCGTCCCCGAACCAGTCGGGGCCCCAGACACCGTCGAGGATCTGCTGTCGCGACAGGGCAAGGCCCGGCCGCGTCGCGAGGAAGCGAAGCAGGTCGAACTCCTTGGCCGTGAGGTCGACCACGGCGTCACGCGCCCGGACTTCGCGGCGACCGACGTCGACCGTGATCTCGCCGACCTGCGTGACCTCGGGCGCAGGCGCGCCGTCGGTCCGGCGCAGCACCGCCTTCACGCGGGCGACGAGCTCCGCGGGCGAGAACGGCTTCGTGAGGTAGTCGTCGGCTCCCAGCTCGAGACCGAGCACGCGATCGACCTCGCCGTCCCGGGCCGTGAGGAAGATCACCGGCACCTGCGAGGTGCGGCGGATGCGCTTGCAGACCTCGAGCCCGTCGATGTCGGGCAGTCCGACGTCGAGGACGACGAGCCGCGGTCGATGCGTCTGGAAGGCCGCGAGACCGGCGTCACCGGTCGCGCACTTCAGGACCCGGAAGCCCTCGCGCTCGAGGTACATGCCCACGAGGTCGGCGATGTTGGCCTCGTCGTCGACGACGACGATCGTCCCCTTGGTGTCCACGACACCATTGTTAGTCGTCGAGGGCGTTCGCGCGGATCACGTCCGACAGCCATCGCGCGCTCGGCTTCACGGCGCGCGCTTGTGTCGTGCGGTCGACCGCGACGATGCCGAACTTCAGCCGGTAGCCGAAGGCCCACTCGAAGTTGTCCATCAGCGACCAGTGGAAGTAGCCCCGCACGTCGAGCCCGTCGGCGATCGTCCGCGCGACGCCGGTGAGCGACTCCCGCAGATAGCGGATCCGGAGATCGTCGTCCTCGGTGCCGATCCCGTTCTCCGTCACGTACACGGGCGCTCCCGTCACCTCGACCGCGTGCCGGATCGACGCCTCCGCTGCGCGCGGCCAGTACTCGTAGCCCATGTCGAGGACCTGTACGCCCGGCTCGGGTCCGACCACGCCCGCTGCGCCCACCCTCGTCCGCGAGTAGGCCTGCACGCCGAAGAAGTCGTCGCCGCGTGCCGCGTCGAGGTACACGTCCTCGTGGTGCGAGCGGTACTCCCGGATCTTGTCCTCATGGCCTGCCTCTGCGGCCCAGTCGCTCATCGAGAGCGTCAAGCCGACCGGGAAGTCACCGGGGCACCCCTTGAGCGCGTCGACGGCACGGCGATGCGCCTGGACGAGCACCTCGGTCGCCCGCGCGTACCCGTCGAGGTCCTCGGTGCGGCCCGGTGGGAACATGCCCATCAGGTAGCCCATGAGCGGGACGACGTTCGGCTCGTTGATCGTGCACGCCATGCCGATCCGATCGCCCAAGCGTCGCCCGGCGCGCTCGCAGAACGCCGCGAACCGGTCCGCGGTCGCTGGGTCCGCCCAACCGCCGCGTTGGGCGAGCCAGCGCGGCGTCGTGAAGTGGTGGAAGGTCACGACGGGGAGGAGCCCGCGATCGCGGCACGCGTCGATCATGCGCGCGTAGTGGTCGAGCTGCGCGGTCGACCACTCGCCGTCCTCGGGTTCGATGCGCGACCACTCGAGCGAGAACCGATACGCGCCGAAGCCGAGCTCGACGACCAGGTCGAGGTCCTGCGGGTACCGCCAGTAGTGGTCGCACGCGTCGCCCGACGGCTCCTCGGTCGCAGTGTCGGGAGCGTGCTCCCACGCCCACCAGTCGTTGCTCCAGTTCCCGCCCTCGGTCTGGTGTGCTGCGGTCGCGGTGCCCCAGAGGAACCCGTCGGGGAAGGTCGTGGTCATCAGCCGGATCGTATGTGCCGGCCGGATGTCCGGACGGCAGCGCGAGCGCGTTCTGCCATGCTTGCGCCGAGGCGAACGTGACGCGAGGCGGGTATCCCGCCTCGTCGTGAGCGGTGCCCGAGCGGCGGCGGCGCAGCCGCCAGGAGCGGGAATGATGAGCGTGCTCGACGAGATCCTGGCGACGAAGCGCGACGAGGTCACGCTGCTGCATCAACCCGGGACGCGCGAGCTCGTGCGGCACGCGGCGATGGAGGCACCACCGCCGCGCGACTTCGCAGGCCGGATCCGGGCGCGATCTCGGCTCGACGGACGCGTCGCGGTGATCGCCGAGATCAAGCGCCGTTCCCCGTCGAAGGGCGACCTCGCGCCGGACCTCGACGCCGCAGCGACGGCCGCGACGTACGAGGAGGGGGGCGCGACCTGCCTGTCAGTCCTCACGGACGGTCCGTTCTTCGGCGGCTCGGTCGCGGACCTCCAGGCCGCGAGCGCCGCCGCGCCGGCAACCCCCGTGCTCCGCAAGGACTTCACGATCGACGCCGACCAGGTGTACGAGACGCGCGCGATCGGAGCGGACGCCGTCCTGCTGATCGTGGCGGCGATCCCGGATCTCGCGCTGCTCCGTGATCTGCAGGAACTCTCGACCGAGCTCGGGCTCGCGGCTGTGGTGGAGGTGCACGACGAGCGTGAGCTCGAGCGCGCCCTCGACCTCGGCGCGGTGCTCGTCGGCATCAACGCGCGCGACCTCGGCGACTTCCACGAGGACCTGTCGCTCGGCGAGCGCCTCGTCGGACTGGTCCCATCCGACGTCGTCGCCGTTGCCGAGAGCGCCATCCGTTCGGTGGACGACGCGAAGCTGATGGCCGCGGCGGGGTTCGACGCGGTGCTCGTCGGTGAGGCGCTGGTCCGCGCCGCGGATCCGCGGTCGCTCGTCGGCGAGCTCGCCGCGCTGCCGGCGACCGGACGAGCCTGAAGGGAGCCACCGCATGCGCTACGACCTCCCGACCGACCAGATGCCGACGGCGTGGTTCAACGCGCTGCCCGTGCTGCCGGAGCCGCTGCAACCGCCGCTGCACCCCGCGACGCGCGAGCCAGTCGGGCCCGACGACCTCGCGCCGCTCTTCCCGATGGCGCTCATCGGGCAGGAGGTGTCGACCGACCGCTGGATCGACATCCCCGGCGGCGTGATCGACGTCCTGCGTCTCTGGCGACCGACGCCGCTCGTGCGCGCCGAGCGCCTCGAGCGAGCGCTCGGGACGCCGGCGCGCATCTACTTCAAGGACGAGTCGGGGTCACCGGCCGGATCGCACAAGCCGAACACCGCGGTGGCACAGGCGTTCTACAACGCGCAAGAAGGCGTGCCGCGCCTCACAACCGAGACCGGTGCGGGCCAGTGGGGGACGGCACTGTCGTTCGCGTGCCGGCAGTACGACCTTGCGTGCAAGGTGTATATGGTTCGTGCGTCCTACGAGCAGAAGCCGTATCGCACGATCCTCATGGAGACGTGGGGGAGTGAGGTCGTCGCGTCCCCGGTCGACGACCCCGATTCCCCCGGGTCGCTCGGCCTCGCGATCAGTGACGCCGTGCGCGACGCGGCCGCGCGCGAGGACACGCACTACTCGCTCGGGTCCGTGCTCAACCATGTGCTGCTGCACCAGACGATCATCGGGCTCGAGGCGAAGGAGCAGCTCGCGCTCGCCGGCGAGGCCGGCCCCGACGTCGTGCTTGGGTGCTGCGGCGGCGGCTCGAACCTCGGCGGCATCGCGTTGCCGTTCGTGGAGGACACGGCGGTGCGGCTCGTCGCAGCCGAGCCCTCGTCGTGCCCGACGCTCACCGAGGGCACGTTCGAGTACGACTTCGGCGACACCGCGGGCATGACGCCGTTGCTCCCCATGTACACCCTGGGACACGACTTCGTGCCCCCGCCGATCCACGCCGGCGGGCTCCGGTACCACGGCGACTCGCCGGTGATCTCCGCGCTCGTGAAGAGCGGGCGCATGGAGGCCATCGCGTACCCGCAGGGCAAGACGTTCGAGGCCGCGATCGAGTTCGCGAACGCGGAAGGCAAGCTGCCCGCGCCCGAGGCGGGGCACGTGATCCGGGCGGTCATCGACGAGGCGCTGGCGGCCAAGGAGGCCGGCGAGGAGCGCGTCCTCCTCTTCAACTTCTGCGGCCACGGCCTCCTCGACCTCTCCGCGTACGACGACTACCTCCACGGGCGCCTCGTCGACGGATGACGAGGGGGGCAGGCCCCCCTCGTCGGCTCCCCCCGGCGCGACTGGGTCCGCGTCAGAGCTGTTGACGGGCGGCCAAGCCGCCCGTCGGCGAGCCGACGGCTTCCGAGCAGCGCGGTCCGCTGTCTAGTGGCCCGACCATCGCGGGGGCCGGCGCTCCGCGGCGGCCCTCGTGCCCTCCCGCGCGTCGTCGGTCGTCGCGACCAGGCGCCGCATCGCCTCGCCCATGCGCACCGCGTCCTCCCACGACACGTGGGCACCGCGGTGCGCCATCTCGTTGACGGCGCGGACCGCCAGCGGTGCACCCTGACAGAGACGCTCTGCGAGCCGCCTCGCCTCCGTCAGCAGGTCGGCGCGAGCGACGACCTTCCAGGCGAGCCCGATCTCGTGGGCGCGCGCCGCGTCGATCCGATCGCCGGTGAGCAGGAGCTCGAGGGCGTGCTGCATGCTGATGCGGCGGGGGAGCCGCATCGCACCGACGATCGTGGGCACGCCGAGCTGCACCTCTGGCATGCCGAACTCCGCGTCGTCCGCGGCGATCACGAAGTCGCAGGCGCTCACGGCCGTCAGCCCGTACCCGAGGCAGTAGCCGTTCACCGCGGCGATGGTCGGCTTCCACACCTCGAGCCCCGACTCGAACGAGTTGACCGTCGGGATCTCCCAGAACGAGCCCGGCCATGTGCCCGCCGAGCCCGCGCCGTCCTCGAGATCGGCACCGACGCAGAACGCGCGACCGGCACCGGTGACGATCGCGACCCATGCGTCCTCGTCGTCCCGGAAGCGAAGCCACGCCGCGTTGAGGTCGGCTCGGAGCTGCCCGTTGATCGCGTTGAGCTTCTCCGGCCGGTTGTAGGTGATGGTCGCGATCGGGCCGTCGCGCTCGTACGTCACCAGCGAGGTCATACGTTGCTCCGAATCGCACGGCGCGCGTCGCGATGATCGAGCACGCGCGTCACGACCACGTAGACCACTGCGGCGTACAGCCAGCCGAGCAGGATGTCGCTGAGGTAGTGCTCGGCGCCGTACACGAGCACGAGGACCATGACCGCGTTGTAGGCGACGATGGCCCAGCGCCATCGCCCGACCTTCCTCCAGAGGAACAGCAACGTCATGAAGGGCCACGCCGCGTGCAGCGACGGGAGCGCGGCGACCGGATTGGCGAGCTTCGCGTCGCCGGCGAACACCTTGGCCGCGCCCGTGAACCCGAGGTTCGCCCACACGGCGTGCACGATCCGTGTCGTCGGCTCGAGGTCACCGTTGCGGCTCGCGAGCCACGGCGGGATGGCCGGGAGGATGAAGTAGGTCACGAAGCCACAGAGGCTGACCGTCAGGATCAAGACCGCGAATCGGTGGAACCACTCGCGGTGACGCAGGTAGAGCCACAGCGCGATCGTCGGCGTGAACACGAAGTGCGAGAGGTACATGCACCAGGCGGCGTAGTCCCACCAGTGCGGGGTCCCGCGGTCGACGAGCGCATCCTGGAGGAGGACCGTCGGCGCCGTGCCGCCGAACGCGATCTCGTCGAACCGGAGCTGCGGCTCGGTGACGGCCCGCGGGACGAGGTCGGGGGCGCGGCTGCGCACGAGGTCGTAGCCCGCGGCGATGACGAGGATCGGGAGCCAGGCCCACACGACGCGTCCGACCCGGTGGGGGCTGCGCCAGGACGCCGCGCCGACGACGGCGATGATCCAGATGAGGACCACCGGCCGGCTCGGGACGTCGAACACCGCGCTGGCCACCAAGGAGACGGCCACCGCGACTCCCAGCGCCGTCCAGCGAACCTGCTCCGAGACGGGCAGGACCGACACAGTCGGCCCGGCGTCGGCGGGCGCGCCCTGCGGGACGCTCGGCTCCTCCATGCGGATGCTCGCCTCCTGCATGCGGCGGGCGAGCGTACTGGTCCCGGTCGTGAGAAGTGCGTCCGGTACCGTCGAGGCGTGTTCGTGAAGATCGAAGGCATCACGAACGAGGAGGACGCGCTCCTCGCGGTCGCGCTCGGTGCCGATGCCCTCGGCTTCGTGTTCGCCTCGGGCAGTCCCCGTCTGGTGACGCCCAGTGACGTCCGCGACATCCTGCGGCGCTTGCCGCCCGGCACCGTCACCGTCGGTGTGTTCCGAGACGAACGCCCTGGGCGCGTCGTCGAGATCGTCAACGGCGTGGGCTTGAGCGGCGCGCAGCTGCACGGTCGTGAGCCGTCGTCCGAGGTGCGATACGTGCGCGCCCGGGTTCCCTTCGTGATCCAGGCCTTTCGCGCCGGCGACCCCGCGGTCGGGCAGGCGGCGGACGGGAAGGCCGACATCGTGCTGCTCGACGCCGCCGAGCCGGGATCCGGGAAGGTCTTCGACTGGTCGCTCGCCGAAGGCGTTCCGTCCGGGATGCGCTTGATGCTGGCCGGCGGCCTCACCCCCGACAACGTCGGCGAGGCCATCCGCCGAGTGCGCCCGTGGGGCGTCGATGTCGCGAGCGGTGTCGAGACCGAGCCCGGCTCCGGCAGGAAGGACGCGCGTCGCCTGACCCGGTTCTTGGAGGAGGCGCGGCACGCCGGATCGGAGGTCGAGAGCGACGGCTGGGTGCCGGCCGACGCGTCGCCCTACGACTGGCAAGCCGATGCGTGACGACGGGGCGGCGATCTCCTCGGTCCGGCCTGCTCCCGCGCCCCTAGCCTTCCCGGCATGAGCGCTCCGGCACGGGGCACGCGCGTCGTGCTCGGCAGCACCGGACCCGAGCCGGCCGGGCTGGGCCGTTTCGGCGACTTCGGCGGGCGCTTCGTCCCGGAGAGCCTCGTCCCCGCGCTCGAGGAGCTCGAACGCGAGTTCCGCGACGCGTGGGCGTCCGAGGACTTCCGAGCGGAGCTCGGCGCGCTCCTCACCGACTACGCGGGTCGGCCCACGCCGGTCACCGAGTGCCACCGGCTGTCCGAGCGGCTCGGGGTGCGCGTGCTCCTCAAGCGCGAGGACCTCACGCACACGGGCTCCCACAAGATCAATAACGTGCTCGGGCAGGCGCTGCTGACGCGGAGGATGAGCAAGCACCGGGTCATCGCAGAGACCGGCGCGGGGCAGCACGGCGTCGCCACCGCCACCGCTGCGGCGCTCTTCGGCCTCGACTGCACGGTGTTCATGGGCGCGGTCGACGTCGAGCGTCAGGCACTCAACGTGTTCCGCATGCAGCTGCTCGGCGCCGAGGTCGTCCCGGTCGACTCGGGGAGTCGCACGCTGAAGGACGCCATCAACGAGGCACTGCGCGACTGGGTCTCCAGCGTCGAGACCACGCACTACTGCATCGGCTCGGTCGTCGGTCCGCATCCGTTCCCCTGGATCGTCCGGGAGCTCCAGCGCGTCGTCGGTGACGAGGCCCGCGAGCAGTGCCGTGACCTGCTCGGCGGCGCCGATCCCGACATCGTCCTCGCGTGCGTCGGTGGCGGCTCGAACGCGTTGGGCACGTTCGCCGCCTTCCTCGACACGGAGACGCGCCTCGTCGGCGTCGAGGCCGGCGGGCTCGGGCTCGAGAGCGGTCAGCACGGCGCGTCGGTTGCCCGGGGCGTCCCCGGGGTCCTGCACGGCGCCCGGTCGCTGTTCCTGCAGGACGAGGACGGACAGATCCGCGAGGCGCACTCGATCAGCGCCGGTCTCGACTATCCCGGAGTCGGGCCCGAGCACGCGCGGCTCGCGGCGACCGGGCGAGCCGAGTACCAGTCCGCGACCGACGACGAGGCGATCGCGGGCTTCGAGCTGCTCGCGGCGACCGAGGGGATCGTTCCTGCGCTCGAGCCCGCGCACGCGCTGGGCTGGCTGGCACGCGAAGTCGGTCGCGCGGTGCCGCGCGGCGCAACCGTGCTCGTGACCCTGTCCGGCCGGGGTGACAAGGACGCGGCCCAGGTCGCCGAGCGCCTGCGTGGCGGCGCACGGTGAGCCTCGAGGCGCGCCTGCGCGCACGCCGCGATGGCGGCGCCAAGCTGCTCGTCCCGTACGTCACCGGCGGGGTCGGCGGATGGCTGGACGTCGTCCGTGCGGCCGCGGACGCGGGCGCCGACGCGATCGAGGTCGGCATCCCGTTCTCGGATCCCGTCATGGACGGGACGACGATCCAGGAGGCCTCGCAGCGCGCGCTCGAGGCCGGTGCGACACCGACGAGCATCCTGACCGACGTACGGTCCGTCGACGTCGACGTGCCGCTCGTCGTGATGACGTACTACAACCCGGTGCACCACGCCGGCCACGAGCGCTTCGCGGCGTCGCTCGCCGCGGCAGGCATCGTGGGTGCGATCGTCCCCGACCTTCCTGTCGACGAGCTCGACGGGTGGGCCGGCGCGGCCGATGCCGCGGGGGTGGCGACGGTGCTGCTGGCGGCGCCGACGACGCCCGACGACCGGCTGCGCGTCATCTGCGAGCGGGCCCGTGGCTTCGTCTACGGGGTCTCGCTGATGGGCGTCACGGGTGAGCGCGACCGGCTGGCGTCACAGGCCCACGAGATGGGCCGTCGTTGCAAGGCTGTCACCGACAAGCCGGTGCTCCTCGGCGTGGGGATCTCGAACGCGGAGCAGGCGGTCGAGGCGGCCGCGGCAGCCGACGGGGTGATCGTCGGCAGCGCCATCATGGCCCGCGCGCTGCGCGGTGACGGCGCCGACGCGGTCCACGACTTCGTCGCAGCCTTGCGCAAGGCGCTGGACGAATGACCGGTGGGCTCCCGGCGGAGCACTCGGCGCGCGACGACTGCGACCTCTGTGAGGCCGCGCGCATCACCGAGTGGTTCCACGAAGATGACGTCTGTTGGATCGCGGAGTGCGAGATCTGCGCCGTGCCGATGGTCGTCTGGCGTGCGCACGGGATCGAGCCGCCCCCCGCCGACCTCGAGCACATGCACCTACGGCTGGCCCAGGTCGTCGCCGCTCACTTCGAGTTCGAGCACTACGTCGACGACAACATGCGCAACATCCCCGACCACTACCACGCGCACGCCCGGCCGCGCGGTGGGTTCTTCGGTCACGGTCTCCGCAGGCGTCAGTAGCCGGAGCTCGACCCACCGCCCGACGAGCTCTTCGACCCCACGGTCGCGCCCGCCTTGGTGAAGAAGACGCCCTGCATGCCCTGATCCACGTGGAAGCGGCAGTAGAAGTTCACCGGCTTCCCGTTCGAAGGGATCTTCACCTTCACCTTGGCCTTCGCGCCCGGCTGGATCGTCTTGTCGATGTGCTGCGCGTCGATCGTGAAGGTGTGCTGCGTCGAGCCCTCGTTCTCGATGGTCACCTTGACGGTCGTGCCCGCCTTCGCCTTCTCGAACGTCTTCTGGTAGTAGAAGTCGTCCGCCTCCAGGTCGGTCTCGCCGTTCGAGACCACGCCGATCCCCTTGTTGTTCACCTTGCCCTTCAGCTTCACCGGCGGCTTCTCCTTGGCGGGGGCGGCGGCACCGGCGACCCCCGCGAGGGCGAGGATCGAGAGCGCGGCGACGGCGGCGGTCAGGCACTTGCGCATGCGGGGAGCTCCCTTCGCAGCGGGACGGCGATCCTGCTTCTGTACCCCGGGGATACGAATCGATGCCGCGAACGGATTGCACGGCGTTAGGGTGGCGAGGGTGCTCGCCTCAATCCGAGGCGCTGCACCGCTCGTACATCCCATGTGGTCGGTCTCGGACGAATCGCTGCTCGCCGGCGTCGCCGGACGCGATCCGGACGCGACCGAGGCCTTCGTCGCACGCTTCCAGCGCCGGGTGTACGGCTTGGCGCGCTCCATCACCGGCGACAGCGTGCTCGCCGAGGACGTGGCCCAGGAGGCGATGCTGCGAGCCTGGCGGCACGCCTCTGCCTACGACCCGCGGCGAGGCAGCGTCGCGACCTGGCTGCTGACCATCACCCGCAACCTCGCCATCGACCAGGTGCGGGTGCGGCGACCGTCGGTCGGCGACCCCGACGAGCTCCTCGCGTCGGTCCTCGCCGCCACCGGGCCCGGCCCCGCCGAGACCGCGGTCGTCACGGAGCAGATCGAGCGGCTGCGCACCGCGCTGCAGGGGCTGCCCCCCGAGCAGCGACGGGCGATCGTCCTCGCGGGGGTGCTCGGCCTCAGCGGTCGCGAGGTCGCCGAAGCCGAGGAGATCCCGCTCGGCACCGCCAAGACCCGCATCCGTACCGCGATGCTCCGGCTGCGCGCGGTGCTCGCGCACGAGGAGCGCGCCGAGTGATGCGCGTGCTGCCCGGGGTCGCCCGATGAGCCGCGAGTGCACCGCCGTGCGGGAGGTCGCCCCCGACCTCGCGCTGGGCCTCCTCGACGGCGAGGCGCGCGCCAACGCGCTCGAGCACGTCCACGGCTGCCCGTCGTGCCAGGCCGTGGTCGCCGAGCTCTCGGGTGTCGCGGACCTGCTCGTGCAGCTCGCGCCCGAAGCCGACGCACCGCCTGGCTTCGAGCGGCAGGTGCTCGACGCGACCAGGCGCGACCGCCGGATGCGCCGGCGATGGATCACGACGGTCGCGGCGGTCGCGGCGGCAGCGGTGATCGGGGCGGTCGCGGTCGTGCGAGTCGTCGACGCGGGACGCGGCCAACAGGAGTCGGCAGCCGCCGCCCTGCACACAGCACCCATGCGCGGCGCGAACGACGTGAAGGTCGGTCGTGTCGTCACCACGGCGGGCAGTCCCGCGCAGGCCATCATCACCGTCGACTATGCCGTGCCCGACGGCGAGTACGACCTCGTCGTCCGCTCGACCCCCGGCGGGTCACAGACGGTCGGCGCGATGACCGTGCGCGAAGGTCACGGCACCTGGACCGGGTCCCTGAGCACCGCGGGCTCGGACGCGTCGATCACCATGGTCGACGGTCAAGGCACCGTCGTGTGCCACGCGTCGCTCTAGGCTCGCGCGGGCTCACCCCCATGGGTCGGCTCGCTGCGGCGCCAGGGAGACGATGCGCCGCGCTCGGCACGCGGGCACGGTGGACCGCCACGATACGTGCGCCGCGGACGCGCGCCTCAGCTCCATGGGTCGGCTCGCTGCGGCGCACGATACGTGCGCCGCGGACGCTCGCCTCAGTGGAGCTGGTCGTCGAAGAGCTGCAGGACCCGGTCGAGCGCCTCGACCGTGGGGTTGCCCGGCTCGTCGACGAAGTGCTCGGTCAGCACCGAGTGCGCGCTGCGCTTGAACCCGTGCGGGTTGCCCTTCGACGAGTCGATCTCCACGGCGATGAAGCGGTCACCGAGCACGCGACGCAGGGTCTCGAACCTCTCGGCCGGTACCGCCATGTCCTGCGTGAACCGCAGCCCGAGCACGCACGCACCCTGCTCGGCGCGTCGCGCGACCACCGCGAGATCCGCGTCGCTGATGCCGACCGCGGCCTTGCGCTTGCGCCCGATGGGGAACGGGAGTGACGGCTGGCTGAGCACCGGCGCGAGCATCCGCTCGTCGAGCATCATCCCGAGCGCGAACCCGCCGGTGAAGCACATCCCGACCGCGCCGACGCCCTTGCCGCCACACGCGCCGTGCGCGTCGGCAGCCAACGCTCGCAACCACGTCGTGATCGGGCTCGTGCGGTCGAGCGCGAAGCTCGCGAAGTCGCGGGAGATGCAGCCGGATGTCATCGATCGGAGCACGTATCCGACGCTGACGGGCTTGCCGGGCGTCCCGAACAGCGACGGCATTCGGACGTGGAACCCGCGGGCGACGACCCGCCGCGCAAATGCTGCGACGCCCGGGTGCAGACCCGGCACCTCGTGGATGACGATCACCGCAGGTCCGGTGCCCGCGCTGTAGACGTCGAGCGTGCGACCGTCGTGGGTGAACGGCGATCTCGTGAACCCCTCGAGCGGATCCTCGTCGGCCACGAGCACCTCCGTCTGTCGACGCGCGTCAGATCTCCGACGGACTGACCTCGTCGAGCCTACGGGCCCGCGTCTCCGGGAGCCGGGGGAGCAGGAGCACGGCCGCCACGATGGGCGCGACCCCGCACACCGCGATCCCGATCCCGAGGCCGCCCACGACGCTCTTCAGCTGGGTGGCCAGCAACAGGCCCAGGGCCGCGCCCGCGACGCCGCACACGAGCAGGAACCCGTTGGACGTGCCGCGCACCTCGGTCGGGAAGAGCTCGGTGCTGACGGTCCCGACCGCGACACCCGCGCACGCCGCGGCCACGATCGCGATCGACGGCGCGAGCCACAGCGCGACACCGTCGCCGAGGAAGAACAGGACCTGGAACATGCTCGCGATCAGCAGCCCGAACACCGCGACCGGCCTGCGTCCGCGCGATTCGGCGAGCCGGCCTGCGACGAGGATCCCCAGGAACCCAGGGAGACCCGTGGTCACGCCGCGGAACAGCGCGACCTGCGAGTTCGAGAAGTCGTGCGCGCCCGTGAGGTAGCGGTTCGTGAGCTGTGACGACGGTGCCGCGAACACGTTCGTCAGGAAGGCGGTCGCGCCGAGCAGGAGGAACCGACCGCCATATCGACGGTCGAAGACCTCGGTGACACGTCCTCGCTCGCGCGTGCGCTCGGACAGCCGGCGATATCGCGTGGTCTCGTGCAGCGTCCGGCCGAGGCTCGGGAGCGCCAGGACCGTGAACGCACTCAGTGCGAACGCGATCCTCCACCCGTCGTTGCCCAGGTCGGCGAGCGGGAGGAGCAACACCGACGTCGCGAAGCCGAGCCCGAGGGCCAACGCGAACATCGACAGTGCATAGGCCCTCGCCGCCTCGGGCGCGTCCTCGACGGCAGCGACCGCGGCGATGACCGCCGTGCACTGGATCGCTGCCCGCGCCACGACCTGCGAGGCGGTGAACACCTCGAAGGTCGGCGCTGCCGCCGCGATGCCGTTGGCGACGGCCGCGGTGGCAAGGCTCACGAGGAGCAAGCGCCGTCTCCCGACGCGGTCGGCGAGCGCGCTCGCGACGAGCGCGAACAGGACCCCCACGCGCGACAGGGCGAGCGCGAACCCGAGCGCCTCGTCGGATCGGCCGAACGAGTCGGTCACCGCGTCGCCGTTCTGCGTCAGCAACGAACCGCTGAAGTTCGCGAGTGCACCCACGAGAGCAACCGCGGCGAGGCGCCGCGCGTGGTCGACCGAGAACGGCGCCGGCGGGAGGAACGGGATGCGCCGGGGCGGTCGCGGCGGCGGATCGCCCGCGCGGGCCGCGACCAGGCTCGCGGCGGCGTGACGCAGGACGGAGCCTGCGGCCCACCACGTCACGGCCCGCACGAGCCATTCGAAGTACGGGACACGCAGGTCCGACGACGCCTCGAGCGCGACGTGCGTGGTGCTGGAGTCGGGATCTGGGGTCAGCGTGGCGCGCAGGCGCGCGGTCTCGTCGGCGCTCGACGGCAACGGTCCCTCGAGCTCGGTCGTGCTCACCGGGACGAGGCCGAGCGCGCGCTCGACCAGCTCCCGTGTGCGTGCCGGCGCGACGTCGACGCTGACGAGCAAGCGGCGTCGCACGTGCGGCATGCTACGGGTGCAGGGGCGTCGTCAGCCGAAAGGTTCGGCGTTGCTCGACGTTGATCGTGCGTCGGGGGGTTCAGCCGTGTCGGAGCTCAAGACCGGTGCAAGAGCGCCGGCGTTCACGCTCAGTGACCAAAAGGGTCGGAAGGTGAAGCTGAGCGACTTCAAGGGCAAGCGCCTGGTCGTGTACTTCTACCCGAAGGCCGACACGCCGGGATGCACGACGCAGTCGTGCTCGGTGCGCGACGCGATGCCGGATCTCAAGAAGCTGCGGAGCGCCGTCATCGGGATCAGCCCCGATCCCCCGCAGAAGCAGCAGAAGTTCGACACGAAGTACGGCCTCGGGTTTCCCCTGCTGGCCGACACCGATCACCAAGTCGCCGAGAAGTGGGGCGTGTGGGGTGAGAAGTCGCTCTACGGGAAGAAGTACATGGGGATCGTGCGAAGCGCGTTCGTCGTCGACGAGCAGGGCAAGATCGCGGCGGCGTTCTACAAGGTGAGCCCGAAGGACACGGTTCCCAAGGTGACGGCCGCGCTGAAAGGCTGAGGCGAGCGACCGCGGCTCACGCGCCGACGGCGTGGTAGCCGCCGTCCACGTGGACCATCTCACCGGTGGTGGCAGGAAAGAGGTCGGACAGCAGCGCGACGCAGGCCGCCGCGACCGGCTCCGGGTCCTTGATGTCCCACCCGAGGGGAGCACGGGCCGTCCACACGTCCTCGAAGGCCTCGAAGCCCGGGATGCTGCGAGCCGCCATCGTGCGGATCGGGCCGGCCGCGACGAGGTTCACCCGGATGCCCTTCGGGCCGAGCTCCTTGGCGAGGTAGCGCGACACCGACTCGAACGCGGACTTCGCGACACCCATCCAGTCGTAGACGGGCCACGCGACGCGGTTGTCGAAGTCGAGCCCGACGATCGACCCGCCCGCTTCCATGAGTGGCAGGGCCGCGACGGCGAGCGACTTCAGTGAGAACGCCGAGACCTGCAGGGCGACTGCCACGTCGGCCCACGGCGCGTCGAGGAACCCACCCCCAAGGCACGACTCGGGCGCGAACCCGATCGCATGGAGGACACCATCGAGCCTC
>DATBSK010000016.1:0-3652 GCA_036559825.1 Acidimicrobiia bacterium
CCGCCAGGGCGCAGGACCCGCCGGATCTCGCCGAGGGCCCGGTCGACATCGGGGATCGTGCAGAGCGTCCAGGTCGTCAGGACGTGGTCGACGCTGGCGTCGTCGGCTGGGAGGCGCTCACCGTCGAGGCCGACGTACTCGACCGGTACCCCGCTGGCGGCGACGCGCTTCGCAGCGAGCTTTCGACCCGCGACCGCCGGATCGACCGCCTGCACGCGCGTCACCGTCGGCGGATAGTGCGGGACGTTGCGCCCCGACCCGAAGCCGACCTCGAGCACCTCGCCCTCGAGCCGTGACGCGACCCGCGCGCGCAGACGCTCGAACTGCTTGCCGCTCAGCGCGACGTCGACGAACCTCGGCAGGACCTCGCGCTCGTAGAAGCCCACGGCCGGATGCTACGCAGCCCCGCGGCGCGAGGTGTGCTCAGCGGCCGACGGCGCGCTCCAGCTCTCGCTTGCTCATCCGGGAGCGGCCTCGGATCTTCTTGCGCTTCGCCTCTTCGTAGAGCTGCCCGTAGGTGCGGCCACCTTCTCCGCGGTGGGAGCGCAGACCCCCGCGGCGCCCGGACGAGATGTCCTCGACCGACGTGCGGCTGGCCTGCGTCGCCTCGCCGTGGCGGGCACGCTCCTTGTTCACCGTCCGCGCCGCGATCTCCTCGGCCTCGTCCTCGCCGTGGCCGCGCTCCTCGAGCCCCTCTTTGATGTGCTCGTACTGGCGCTCACGCTTCTCGCTCCATGCACGCGGGGGCATCACGACCTCCTGTCTCGCTGTCTCGCTCGTCTCCTCGTGCTGTCAGACGCGAGGTACCCGATGTCCAGGCCAGGCATGCGACCCAGGGGCCGGCGGGTACGACGACAGGGCCGGGGGACCCGACTCCCACCGAGGTGGTGATCGCAGTGGTGTTCGACGAGACGCGTCGACTGCTCCCGTCGACGCCCCTCGCGTCGCTCGACGAGTACTGCGACGCGGGCGGAGGACGTGGCCTGGCGGCTGCGCGCGCGGCGTCGCCCGACGACGTGATCGCGGTCGTGAGCGACGCGGGTCTGCGCGGGCGCGGCGGCGCGGGCTTCCCGACCGGTCGCAAGTGGGCCACCGTGGCGGCGAACCGCTCACCCGCGGCGCCCACCACGCTCGTCGTCAACGCTGCCGAGGGCGAGCCGGGGACGTTCAAGGACCGGGCGATCCTGCGAGCCAACCCCTATGTGGTGCTGGAAGGCGCGCTCGTCGCAGCGCACGCGGTCGGCGCGCCGGACGTCGTCGTCGCGATGAAGGCGAGCTTCCGCAAGGAGGCCCTGCGCGTGCGCGCCGCGATCAAGGAGCTCGACGCGGCCGGCTGGTGCGAGGGCACCGCGCTCACGACGCTCGCCGGCCCCGACGAGTACCTCTACGGGGAGGAGACGGCGCTCCTCGAGGTCCTCGACGGGCGCCATCCCTTCCCACGGATCGCCCCGCCGTTCCGATGGGGTGCCCTCGAGGTGGTCGAGAGCCCGAGCGACCTGGGGTCGGACGCCGCGTCGGCCGCGCGCGTGCAGCTCGCCGGGCCGACGGACGCGACCGTCGGGCCGCCGACGTTGGTCAACAACACGGAGACGCTCGCCAACGTCCCCGGGATCGTGGCGCGGGGGCCGTCGTGGTTCCGCGCGGTTGGCACCGCCGACTCCCCGGGCACGGTCGTCTGCACGGTGTCGGGACGCACGGCGCGCCACGGCGTCGCCGAGGTGCCTATGGGCACGCCGCTCGCCGAAGTGCTCAGGTCGATCGGCGGTGGCCCCGTGGCCGGCCACGAGCTCACCGCCGTCCTCCCCGGCGTGGCGAACCGCGTCGTGCCACGCGACCGGCTCGCCACACCCGTCAGCTACGAGGCGTTCGAGGCCATCGGGTCCGGCGTCGGGTCGGCCGGCTTCATCGTGTGCGACGACACGACCGATCTGCTCGCGGTCGCGGCGGCTGCGGCGCGGTTCCTCGCGGTCGAGTCGTGCGGTCAGTGCACACCGTGCAAGCAGGACGGCTTGGCGGTCGCGGACCACCTGACCGAGCTCGTGCAGGGGCGCGGCGTCGACACCGACGTGGAGACCGTCGCCGAGCGCCTCACGACGATCACGACCGGGGCCCGGTGCTTCCTCGCCACGCAGCATCAGCGGGTCGTCGAGAGCCTGCTCGAGCTCGTGGGCACCGCGGCGCGGCCGACGACGGTCGCGTCGCTGCGACATCTGCCGATCCTGCCCATCGCCGACCTCGTCGGCGACGAAGCCGTCCTTGACGAGCGCCAGGCGGCCAAGCAGCCCGACTGGACATACGACGCCGTGGACTCCGGCCGGTCACCGGCCGATCGCCTCGACGAGCACCGGACCGAGGCACGCTGAAAGATCACGCATGGCGGTTCGAGGCGGTCGCGAGTGGGTAGTGCTCCGCCGTGACCGCGCCCATCTCCTCGTCGTCGCACCACCACACGTCCGGGTCGACCGGGCGCCGCTGGCCCTGGCTGGCGGTCCCCGTCGGCCTCGTCGCGATCGTGCTGTGGCCGTTGCAGGCCCTCGCGATCGCGATGCTCGTCACCGCGGCCCTGATGGCGGTCAGCATCTACGCGGTGTTCACGGAGCACGGCGCCGTCTCGGCCCGTCTGCGACCGCGGCTCGATCAGGTGGTGCCGGTCTGGGTGGGCGCGCTGCTCGTGCTCGGCATCGTGATGACGATGGTGTGGCCGACCACGCTGACCCCGATCGCCTTCGGGCTGCTGGTGACGGCGTGCGCCGCGTGGTTGCTCAGCGAATGGGTCCTCGGTCGGCGTGACGACGCGCACGGGCGCGGTCACCTGACCTGAGAGACACCGCCACGCTGCTGCTGCGCGATCCACGCGAGCAGCTCACGGACACTCCCCTCGTGACGCTCGGCGAAGAACGCGTCGACCCACGCCTGGATCGCCTCGTCGGAGAAGCCCGCGGCGCACAGCTGGGGCCGGGCGTCGTTCGCCAGGAGCCGGGCGCCCTCGACGTCGAGGATGGAGAGCTCGCGCACAAGGACACCGAACTCCTCGGGCAGGCGAGGAACCAACCGTGCGGTCGTGCCACGTTCGCTCCGGCTCATGGCTGCCCCACCTCGTCCTCGTCGGGAGCGTCGCGGTCCCATGCATCGGCGTCGTCGTCGAGCGGCTCGGCGCGGGACTGGTCGAGCGCGTCGGCTTCGGGGACGTCCGGTGGGATCGCGGGCGGTGCCTCGTCCGGCTCGGTGCTCGTCACGGGCCGGTCCTCGTCGGCGCGGGGTCTCACAGCGGGCTCGGCTCGCGTTCGACCGGTCGGGGTGGCGTCGACCCGCCGGGCATGGCGTCGGTCTCGGAGCTGTGGTACGCCGGGGCGTCGCCGGCGTTCTCGACGTTGAATCCGAAGTCGTAGACGAGCGACCCGCCGATCGTGCCGCCGACCGCCGTCAGCAGCGCGGCCGCGACGGAGAGCACGACGACCACCAGCGGGCTCGACGGTTCGCCGCCGTACACGAGCGTACGCAGCGCGATGTCCACGAGCACGAGCACGGTCACCGTGACCATGGTGAGCGCATGCGCGTTCGCTTCGCGCCGCACCTGCGTCCCGGGCTCGGTCGAGCGAAGCCAGTCGACGAAGCCGGTCAGGGCCGTGAAGAGCGAGAAGGCCGCTCCGGT
>DATBSK010000017.1:0-9398 GCA_036559825.1 Acidimicrobiia bacterium
AGCAGGCAGCTCGAGCGGGATCCAGTTCGCGACGAGCGTCACGGTCTCGGGCTGGTCGGGACTGACGAACGCGTCGGTGTCGGTGTTGTCCGCTACCGGGTCCTGACTGATCAGCGGTGCCTCACGGTGACTCGAGGCTGCACTGATCACGAGACCCGAGAGTGCGAGGGCAACACCTGCCACCATCGCCGGCAGCACGACTCGCATGCGTCGGGATGTCACAGTTCTGCTCCTTCTCGGGGGCTGGATTGCATTGCTGGTAGATCGACGAGCCCGATCACGCGCCAGCGCGGGCCAAGGGGGGCGAGGACCGCGCCGACGCGCGCCGGGGAGGTGACCGGCACGACCCGTGCCCAGGTGAAGACGTCCGGGCCGTACGCGGCGAGGAACCGATCGGACGAGGTGCCGGGCTCGAGGTTGACGGGCGCGCCGACGCGAGTCGGTCCGTGCCCGCCGCAGAGCTGGTCGGTCAGGCGGCCGGTGGTGAGCAGCCCTGCGCGTTCGTGCGCTCGGCAGGCGCGCCGGTCGGCGACCCACGAGCTCGCTGCTGCAGGCGCGGTGTCGGGCGGCGCGTACTCGGGGATGAGCGTGCTCTCGGCGAAGGCGACGCGCCATCCGCCGTCTTCCCGAACCGCGATCCACGTCGCGGACGCCGTTGCCGGCACGAGACCGACCACCGGATCGAGCTCGGGGCGCAGCGTGACGCGCGCATCGACCTCCGCGCGCGTTGCGGTGACGCGCGCGTCGCCGAGCACGAAGCTACGGACGACCGGGAGCTGCGCGTGGTCAGCGACCCATCCGGCACGCGACCGCTGCGCCATCCGGTCTTCGGCAGCCAGGAGCCCGTACGAGGTGGCGAAGTCGCCGGTGGATTCGGCGCGCAGGAACGCCTGCACGGCGTCGGAGGGGCTTACCGCCGCCAGCGCTGGTTCCTCGGGCGCCGCCGGTGTCGCGGCGACCGGTTGTGAGGGTGCCGGCGGCGCCTTGATCGGTGACGTCGGGATCGAGCGCGGGTTGCCCCGCGCCGCCTTCGTGACCCGCAGCCCGTCGTCCCCTTCGAGCAACCGTGGGACGGCGGCGACAGCGAAGCCGACGACGAGCGCGAGCGCCCCGAGTGCGAGCTGAGATCGCATGAACGGTCGGGGTTCGCGCCCGCGCAGGAACCTGGATGACGCCGGACGCGCCCGGGAACGGACCGCTCAGTCCTGCGTCGCGCGTCGCTCAGTCGGGCGGCGCACGGAGGTGGTAGGTGCCGTCACCGTTGGGTTCGAAAAACTCAAGATGCGTCCCTCGACCCTCCCCATGACGGTGAGGGACGCATCATGTGCTTCGCAGCGGTTCTCCAACGGTCGGCGAGGGGTATCACGACCGTCGTGAGCACGAGCACCGTCGATGCGGTGAGCCTCCGCTCCCCCGCGTGGCGGCGCCGCATCGTCGAGGCGATCGTCTTCGGCATGGTCATCGGCATCGTTGCGGCGTGCACGCCGACGGTCGATTCGTCGCGCGTGCTCGTGGTCGGCGACTCGATCCTCGAGCAGTCGATCGACCCGGTGCGCTCCGCGCTCGAGGACCGAGGCTGGACCCCGGTGACCTTCGCCGTCGGCGGCACCGCGATCGAGCAGTGGGTCCCGGAGCTGCCGACGCTCGTCGATCAGAACAAGCCCTCGATCATCGTGATCGAGCTCGGCACGAACGACTGCGCCGACGGCTCGTGCCCGGACCTGCAGGGACAGATCGACGCGGTGCTCGACGCGGTCAAGCCGGTCGAGCGCGTGCTCTGGCTGAACGTGCAGACCGATCCCAGCTACCCCGCCGGTGCCGAGCTCGTGAACGCCGCGCTCTCGTTCGCCGCCGACTCGCACCCGAAGATGCAGATCGTCGACTTCAGCGACGAGTTCCACGGCCATCCGCAATGGCTCGAGAACGGCGGGCCGCATCTCACCCTCGCCGGCCAGCTCCACTTCGCCAAGCTGATCCAGGACGCGGTCGACGAGTTCAAGGTCAAGGGGAGCTAGCGCGGCCCCGACCGGTAGTCGTCGGGGTCCGCGTCGAGTCCGTGGTCGTGCACGTCGTCGATGTAGCGCCAGACGTCCGGCTGTGAGCCGTCGAGATCGGTGAACCCGTACTCACCCGCGAGCTGGCCCGACGTGAGCGACTGCTGGTTCCAACGCCTGCGTTCGGCATCGATCGCCAACGCAGCCACCGCGCGGCCGACGTAGCGCGGCGACTCCGAGAGCGCGAAGTCGGGTGGCGCGTGCCCGGCGAGCGCGTCGCGCCAGCGATCCTCGGTGACGCCGAAGGCCTCGAGCATGATCTCCGAGCGCAGGAACCCGGGCGTGAGCGCGACCGCGGTCGCACCGAACGGGTCGAGCTCGTGTCCCTGCGAGAACGCGAGCCGGTTCACCGCGACCTTCGCGAGGTCGTAGAAGACCGAGATCCGGTAGTGCGACGCGTTGTACGCGACGGTGCCGTCGGTGACCTCGACGAGCAAGCCGCCGGGGCGATCGACCATCAGCGGCAGCAGGTGGTGCGACGTGACGAGATGCGTCTCGACGGCCAGCCGCAGGATGCGCAGACCCGTCTCGAGGTCGTGCTCCCAGATGGGCGTGTTCCAATCGCTCGGGCCGCCCTTGAGCAGCTCCGCGCCCCAGATGTCGTTCACGAGCACATCGATGTGCCCGTGGTCGGTGCGGATCCGGTCGGCGAGCCGGGCGACCTGCTCCGGCTCGAGGTGGTCGACCGGGTCCGCGATGCCGGTGCCCCCGAGCTCCGTGACGAGCTCCGCGGTCTCCTCGATCGTCTCCGGACGGTCGTACTCCGAGCGCGCCACTCTCGTCGTGCGCCCCGTGCACACCACGGTCGCGCCGGCTTCGCCGAGCGCGGCCGCGATCCCGCGGCCGGCGCCACGGGTGGCGCCGGCGACGACCGCGACGCGCCCCCGCAACGCCTCGGGATCGGGCGACCAGGCCACCGCCCGACTGTAGACACCCGGGTTTGACATATTCCTATATCGGTATATATGATCTCGCCATGGCTCGCACGCCGACGACCACGGATGCCTTCAACGCCGTCGCCGAGGCGAGCCGACGAGCGCTCCTCGATGCCTTGGGCACTGGGGAGGCCACCGTGGGCGAGCTCGTCGACCGGGTCGGACTCAGCCAGCCGCAGGTGTCGAAGCACCTCGGCGTGCTGCGCGCCGTCGGTCTCGTGACCGTCCGCGTGGACGGTCGCCGGCGCTGGTACCGGGTCAACGGCCCGGCGCTGAAGCCCGTCCACGACTGGGTGCGGACGTTCGCTCGCACCTGGAACGCCCGTCTCGACCGGCTCGACGACCTGCTCGGCGAGCTCCAGACCCAGGAGGACGCACCATGACCAACCACACCGTCGGCAACCGTCACGGCTCTGCCGTCATCACGCTCCCGTCCGACACCGAGCTGCTCATCACGCGCACGTTCGACGCGCCGGCCGAGCTCATCTTCACGGCGTGGACGACGCCCGACCTCGTCCGGCGCTGGTGGGGCTTCGAGACCGCCGACTGGCTCGTGTGCGAGATCGACCTGCGCGTCGGCGGCACCTGGCGATGGGTCGTCCGCGAAGGCGACATGGAGGTCGCCTTCCACGGCGAGTACCGGGAGATCGACCGGCCGCACCGGCTGGTGTCGACCGAGGTGTACGAGGGCGCGCCGGATCCAGAGGCGAACGGCTCGCTCAACACCATGACCCTCGACGAGGTCGACGGCGTCACGACGTTGACGACGCTCGTCCAGTACCCGTCGCAGGAGGTCCGCGACGCGGTCCTCGCGTCGGGGATGGAGGGTGGCATGCAGGTGTCGTTCAACCGCATGGAGGACCTCGTGCGCGAGATGGCATAGCGTCCGCCGCGATGCCCGAGCGCGACACGCGCGTCTCCTATCGGATCGACGCCGACGCGGACCAGGTCGAGCAGGAGCGAGCCCGCCTGCTCGACCTGGCCGCGGAGCGCGACCCGGCCACGCGCCGCATCCTCGAGCAGGTCGGCGTCGGCCCGGGCTGGGCGTGCTGTGACGTCGGGAGCGGCGCCGGCACGATCGCATCCTGGCTCGCGACGCGCGTCATGCCGGGCGGCCGTGTCGTCGCCCTCGACGTCGACACCCGGTTCCACCAGCCGCACCCCGGTGTCGAGCTGCGCGAGCAGGACGTCACCGCGACCGACATCGGCGACGCCGAGTACGACCTGGTCCACGCGCGCGGCGTGCTGCAACACGTCGCGCAACGCGAGGAGGTCCTCGACAAGATGGTCGCGGCGGCGAAGCCGGGCGGCTGGGTCGTGCTGACCGACAGCGACTGGGTCGAGTTCGACGCGCAGCCGATCCCGGAGCCCTTCGGCGAGCTGTCGCGGCTCCTGCGCCGCTCGAGCGAGCGGGTCCACGGCTACGACCCGACGTGGGGCCGCCGGCTGCTCCCCGCGCTCCAGGAGCGGGGCCTGATCGACGTGCACGTCGACGGCGCGGTGTACACGATGCACGGCGGCACGCCGTCCGCGGAGTGGTACGTCGCCGGGCTCGCCCGTGCGGTCGCGCACCACCGCGAGCTGGGCACGATCCCCGACGGATTCCCCGCCGAAGAGGCGCTCGCGCAGGCGCGCGATCCCGGCTTCGCGATCCTCTCGCCTATCTCGTTGACGGCTCGCGCGCGGCGGCCACAGCCGCCAGGTCGCGCCGTGAGGTGACGCCGAGCTTCGCGCGCAACGACGACACGTGGCTCTCGACGGTGCGCACCGACACGTAGAGCTGGGCCGCGATCTCGGCGTTCGATCGTCCGGCCTCGACGAGTGCGAGGACCTCGGCCTCGCGGGCGGTGACGCCGAGCGGGATGAGCTGCGCAGGGACCAGACCGTTGCCGCGCCGCCGCGGGATGGCACCGCCCGCGTCACGCAGCAGCCGGCGAACGCGGTCGACCGCGACCCGGCTCCCGCACGACTCGTAGATGTCGAGGGCCTCGCGCAGCCATCGGGCCCGCGACGGCCCGCCGACGACCTCGGCACACCGCGGGAATCGCCGCCGACCTGGACCGGCTCGCACCGCCGCACCGCGACGTCATCGTGGCCGGTGCCGTCGTGGGTGGCTTCGACGTCGATCACCTCGCGGCAGTCGGTCGAGCGATGCCGAGCCCAGCGCCTCGATCTGCTCCCGTTCCTGCTGATGGCGTTGGACCTCCTCGATCGCGCCGGCTGCACGGACGTCCGCGTCGTCGAGCGCACGTGGCCGGTCCCGCTCGGGTTCGTGGTCGGCCGGAAGCCGTGACCGACGGGGGCGTTTGACCGGCCGCGTTCCCGGACATGACTAGTGCATGGCACCGCGGCCGAGCGCGCTCGCGATGGTGACGGCGATCACCATCGCGGCGTTGTCGGTCGCGGCGTGCTCCGATGCGACGAGGGACAAGGCGGAGAACGCCGTCGACAGCGCCGGGAATGACATCACCGACGTCGTGAACGACTCGGCGGCCCGCGCGCAGGCGGAGACGTTCCGGGGATCGCTCGTGGCTCAGGAGCTCGACGGCACCGGTCGCCGCGGCATCGACACGCTGACGGACGCCGCCGACGACCTCCCGGACGGGACCGTCGTCGGGATCGAGGACGCCGATCACGACGGGCTCGACGACGACGGCCTCGTGCAGATCGAGTCGAACGACCGCTCAGCCTGTGTGCACGTCGCGGCGAGCGGCGACGTCACCGTCACCGACGACGCCTGCTTCTGAGGTGGTGCGCGATGGAATGGTGGACATTGCTGCTGATCGGCGTCGCGGCCGCCGCGGTCGTGACGCTCGCGTGGATCGCGTCCGGTGCGCGCCGCACGCGCCTGCGGGACGCGTTCGGCTCTGAGTACGACCGGGCGCTCGAAGACGCGGCGAGCCGCCGGGACGCGGAGGGCGATCTCCGTGGCCGCCTGAGGCGGCACCGGTCACTGGAGCTCCAGCCACTCGATCCCGATGTCGCGGCCCAGTACGCCGCGGAGTGGATGGATGTGCAGATCCAGTTCGTCGACCGGCCCGACGAGGCGTGCGACGAGGCCGAGCAGCTCCTCGGTCGGGTCTTGCGAGCCCGCGGCTACCCCGTCGACGCCGACTTCGACGCGCACGCCGACCTCGTCTCGGTCGATCATCCCGAGCTGGTCGGCGAGTACCGCAGGGCGCACGCGACGCTCCACGCGCGCAACGGCACATTGCGGCTCGAGGACCTGCGCGCGGCGTTCGTGGCGTACCGAGGACTGTTCTCGGACCTCCTGGCCGGGCAGCGCCGGGTGGCAGAGGCGCCGGCCTCGTCGTAGAACGGGACCTGCGACTCCACTCGCGAGGAGGTCCCGATGGCAGTGGCACCGCCCGACGTGCTCGATTCCGAGCTCGACGTCTCGCTCGACGACGTCGACGACCTCCACGAGCAGCTGCGGGACCTCGCGGCGCGCAAGCCCGCGGTCTGGGCCAAGGCCTTCGGCGAGCCCGCGATCGTGCTCCTGAGCCACGAGCTCGTGCAGGCGGCGTTCAAGGACGAGGAGACCTTCCCGGCCGCCGAGTTCTACGGCAACGTCGTCACGGACGTCATGGGCCGCAACATGCAGTGCATGGTCGGTGAGGAGCACCGCGTGAACCGCGCGCTCGTGTCGCCTGCGTTCCGGCAGCGGCTGATGCCCGGCCTCGTCGCGCCGCTGCTCGAGCCCGTCGCCCACGAGCTCGTCGACCGTTTCGAGCCGCGGGGCGAGGCGGAGCTGGTGGCGGAGTTCACGAGCCGCTACCCGTTCACGGTCATCTGCCGGCTGCTCGGGATCCCGCGACACTCGGAGGACGAGGTGAAGCGGTGGGCGCTCGGCCTGCTCGACATCCAGGGCAACTACGAGCACGCGGTGCAGTGCTCACGCGAGTTCATCGAGTTCGTCACCCCGATCCTCCACCGACGCCGGGACGACCCCGGTGACGACCTCATCTCCACGCTCGCGACCACCGAGGTCGAGGGGGAGCGGCTCACGGATGGGGAGATCTTCGACTTCCTGCGCCTGCTGTTCCCGGCGGGCGCCGACACGACGTATCTGGGTCTCGGCAACACGCTGTTCGCGCTGCTCACCCACCCCGACCAGCTCGAGCTCGTGCGGTCGGACCTCGACACCGAGTGCCGGTGGGCCGCGGAGGAAGGGCTGCGGTGGAGCGCGCCCGTGGCCTTCATCCCGCGCCGCAGCACCGCCGAGCTCGTGTGGCACGACCTCCCGGTGCCCGGCAACACGAGCATCCAGCTCGCGATCGTCGCGGCCAACCGCGACCCCGCGGTGTTCGACGACCCCGATCGGTTCGACGTCCGCCGCCGACCTGCCTCGGTGCTGACGTTCGGCTTCGGCGCGCACTTCTGCCTCGGAGCGCACCTCGCGCGCGCCGAGCTCGAGACGACGCTCGCGGTGCTGCTGGCACGGCTGCCGCGTCTGCGTCTCGCCGACGACGACGACGCGCGGATCGTCGGTCAGTTCAACAAGATCCTGCGCGGCCCCGACCGGTTGCCGGTTCGCTTCGACTGATGGCACCGGCAGCATTCGCACGACCGCTCTTGGTGGTCATCCGCGGGACCTGACCGGTGCCGGTCGCACCGGCGGTCCGCCTCGATCGAGCTCCGTTCAGACGGCGCGGTCGTCGACAACGTCGGTCTCGACGACGTCGCGACGTGACGACCACCCCGCCGGAACGAGCGCGCTTGCGAAGGCGAGGATCGCTCCGATCGCGGCCAGGTAGAACCCGGTGTCGAGGGAGTCACCGAGATCGCCACCGAGGTCGCCCAAGGCGCGGTCCAGCTGGATCGCGAAGACGATCGCCACGGCGAGCACCCCGATCGCGCCGAAGAGCCGGAGTCCTGCACCCAGCGGCACGAACGCGCCGAAGGCGAGGATGATGGCGAAGGGCACGAGCAGGATCAGGATCGACGGATCCGCCGAGGTCGTGCCCTTGTCCCAGAGGAACTCGAGTGGGATGTCGCTCGGGTGGACGCCGCCGTCGCGCCAGGGCAGGAAGAGGGAGACGGCGACACCGATCGCGCCCAGCGCGCCGAGGAACATCCCCGGCCCGAGCTCCACGGGTGTCGATCCCCACCGGCTGACACGCCGGTGGCGTTCGACATGTTGATCACGATGTTGATCATGTCGATCGACGGATGTGGTCATGGCCCGGTTGTTCCCGGGGCCGCGATCCGAGAAACACGCGCGGTGATCCGGGGCTGTGCCTCCGGCGAACCGCGTCAGCTCCACGGGACGGGCGTGCCCCAGCGGTCGAGGAACGTCGTCTCCGACGTCGGCTTGCGGTTCGTCGGGCCGAACCTGCCCTTCGGGTACCCGAGGGGAACGCAGAAGTGGAACCCGACGTCGTCGGGGATGCCGAACATCGCGCGGAAGCGGTCCATGACGCTCGGGTGCAGCGTCGTCGGCACCGAGCCGATGCCGAGCGCGCGTGCCGCGAGCATGAGGTTCTGCACGGCGGGGATCACCGAGTCGGCTGGGGCGTTGCGCAGCGCGAGCGCGAACACGATGCACGGAGCGTCCTTGATGTCGTCGGCGAGCCCGGCGGCGGGATGGAAGAGAGCCGGCAGCTCCTCGTAGGCCTGGAAGCCGTCGTCGTGCCGCTTGGCCCACCATGCCTCGTGGTACAGCGCGCCGAACCCGCGGATCGCAGCGCGGTCGGTGACGACGAGGAAGCGCGCCGGCTGCTGGTTGCCGCCGCTGGGCGCCCGGACCGCGGCCTCGACGAGGAGCTCGAGGTCCTCGATCGAGACCGGGTCGGAGGTGAAGCGCCGGATCGAGCGCTGCGTGAAGATCGCCTCGCCGAGCGGCATCGACAGTCGGCTGTGGTCCATGCGCCCAGCCTCGCGCCGGGTGACGCGGTCAGACCGTGGCTTCTTGGCGGATCGCCTCGATCTCGAGCGCGATCTGCACCTTGTGGCCGAGGCCGACGCCGCCGCCCTCGAGCGGCATGTCGAACACGATGCCGAAGTCGCGGCGGTCGATCTCGCCGGTCGCGGTGAACCCGGCGCGGGTGTCGCCGAACGGGCTGTTCGGCTGGAAGCCGTGGACCTCGAGGCGAAGTGCCACGGGCTTCGTCACCCCGTGCAGCGAGAGCTCTCCGTCGACCACGAAGTCGTCGCCGTCCGCCCGGATCCCCGTGGATCGGTACGTCAGCGTCGGATAGCGCTCGACGTCGAGGAAGTCGGCTGATCGCACGTGGGCATCGCGGTCGCTGTTGCCGGTGTCGATGGACGACAGGTCGACGGACGCCGAGAGCGTCGACTCGAGCGGGTCGTCGGCGGTCACGAAGGTGCCCTCGAACCCCGAGAAGCGCCCTCGGACCTTCGAGACCATGAGGTGACGAATCGAGACCCCGACCTCGGAGTGGACCGG
>DATBSK010000018.1:0-9814 GCA_036559825.1 Acidimicrobiia bacterium
CGCGAGTCGACACGGGCGCGGATCACTGCCGCGCGCGCTCGCCTCGGGTGATCCTCGGCGATGAGCTGGGACTGGCTCACGTGGAAGCTCGTCCGGCGGGTCGTGATCGTGATCGGCTTGATCCTCCTCGCGTTCTACCTCGTGACCCTGTTCCAGGTGTGGCGCGCGGCCGACGACGACGACCGGTCGAAGACGCAGGCCATCATCGTCCTCGGCGCCGCGCAGTACGACGGCCGCCCGACCGACGTCTTCAAGGCGCGACTCGACCACGCGGCCGCGCTGTGGCGCGAGGGAGTCGCGCCGACGCTCGTCGTCACCGGTGGCAAGCAGCCGGGCGACCGCTTCACGGAGGCGGGAGCGGGCGCGGCGTACCTCCACCAGCTCGGCGTGCCCGACGAGAAGATCCTGCGCGAGACCACGAGCCGCAGCTCGTGGGAGTCGCTCGCTGCATCGGCGCGCTTCCTCCAGGACCGCGGGATCCACGCGGTCACCCTCGTGTCGGATCCGTTCCACTCGTTGCGGATCCAGCTGATCGCGGAGGAGCTCGGCTTCGACGCACACACGTCGCCGACACGCTCGAGCCCGATCAGCGGCATCGACGAGTGGCTGCGCTACGCGAGCGAGGCGGTCCGCGTCGCGTTCGGGGAGGTCTTCGGGTTCGGCCGGCTCGCGCGCGCGTCGCGGGTGGGGAAGCTCGTGCCGGGACTCGCTATCCTGGTCGGACATTCGGGGGTGGTGTAATCGGCAACACAACAGGTTCTGGCCCTGTCGTTGGGGGTTCGAGTCCTCCCCCCCGAGCTCGCCGGCACCCCACGTCGGATCGGTCCCTGACCGGCCCGTTCGCAGGGTTCCCCGGCCCCCGGCCCCGTCGTCTAGTGGCCTAGGACGCCGCCCTCTCAAGGCGGAAACGGCAGTTCGAATCTGCTCGGGGCTGCATCCGGCATCGCCCGCACTCCGGTGCGGGCGATCGTCGCGTCTCGTGACCATCGCGGTGCTCGCGCGCGAGCGCGTCGCGCGTGCGCGTGCCGCGACCGCTCCCGCGACGCGCTCGCGGCGCGCCGCGATGCATGACGCGCGCGTCCGCAGCGCGTTCGCGGCACTTGCGCGGCGCGATTCGAGCGGGAAAGAAAAGTCGAAGAAATCCACCAATTCATGCAGTAAATGCTTTACCGTGTTCATGGCGCGCGCGTTGTGTTCCGTGTCTGCGTTCTGGCGCACGTCGCGTCCGTCGGCACGGGCGGTGTGTGACGCCCCAAATGCTTGACACTGAACGACGGATACGTTCGACTTTGTGCAACACGCGGAACCTTGGAGGCAGCAGCGTGAACAAGGCAGAGCTCATCGACAAGATCGCCGACGGGGCTGGTCTCTCGAAGGCCGACGCCGACAAGGCGCTGACCGCTTTCGTCGAGACGGTCCGCAACGCGGTCGCGCGCGACGACGCGGTCGCGCTGCCGGGCTTCGGCAAGTTCTCGCGGACCGAGCGCAAGGCGCGCGAGGGACGCAACCCGCGGACCGGCGAACCGGTGCACATCCCGGCTTCGAAGGCCGTCAAGTTCTCCGTTGCCGCTGAGTTCAAGAAGAGGGTGAACCAGTAGCAGCGCGAGAGTCCGACCCGCTCGGTCGAGCGGTTCGGAACCGAAATCCCCTTAGAGAAAGGTGGTGACCGTGCCTCCGGCAAAGCGACGTACCGCACGCAAGAGCGCGGCCAGGAAGACGACCGCTCGCAAGCCCGCGAAGCGGCGGACGAGGAAGACGACGGCGCGCAAGTCGACGGCACGGAAGACCACCCGTCGCCGCCGCAAGGCAGCTGCGCCGGCGAAGAAGACTCGGCGTCGTCGGAAGTCGACGGCGGCGAAGAAGACCACGACCCGGCGTCGTCGGCGGAAGGCCGCGGCACCGGCGAAGAAGACCACTCGGCGTCGTCGCCGCAAGGCAGCTGCGCCGGCCAAGAAGACGACCCGGCGTCGTCGCAAGAAGGCAGCGCCGGCGAAGAAGGCCACTCGGCGTCGTCGCCGCAAGGCAGCTGCGCCGGCGAAGAAGGCCACTCGGCGTCGGCGCAAGAAGGCAGCGCCGGCGAAGAAGGCCACGATGCGTCGTCGCCGCAAGGCAGCTGCGCCGGCCAAGAAGACGACCCGGCGTCGCCGGAAGAAGGCTGCGCCGGCGAAGAAGGCCACGCGTCGCCGCAAGCGCCGCTAGCACTCTTCACCCGCTCTGCTCGAGGGCCCGTTCCCCACTGGGGAGCGGGCTCTCGGCGTTGTGGCGGGGCCCGGAGGCTCGCCTCCTCCTACAGAGGCCCAGGTCGTCGTCGGCGACCTCCGGGCCCCGCTGGCTAGAGGGGCTCGATCAGCTTGAAGGGTTCGCCGAGGCTCTTGCCGACGAGGGCGCCGGCTTCCTCGGCTTCGGTGCGGAGCTTGGCCTCGAAGGCTGATCGTTGGGTTGCCTCGTCGGGCGACCCCTCCTCGATGCCCATGGTCGAGCGCCACTGGCTGCGGTGGGCGAGGAGGGCCGCGGTCTTGGCGTCGAAGGTGGTCTCGACGACCTCGACGTGATCGACGACGTCGGCCTCGAAGAGCAGCAGCCGCTCGGGGCGGTGCGGTGCGCCGAGTCGGGGGAAGAAGTGCGGGTCACGCGCCGCGACGATCCCGTCGATCACCAGGTTGCCCGCGTGGCGGTGGTCCGGGTGCAGCCGGTACCGCTTCCAGGGGTCGTGGCCGAGCACGAGGTCGGGCTGGACCCGGCGCAGCACCTCGACCACCGCGGCGATCTCGGCGCGGCCCCCGGTGAGCTCGCCGTCGACGAGATCCAGGAAGTGCACCGCCCCGGCCCCGAGGGCCTCCGCCGCGGCCCGTTGCTCTCGGTGGCGTTCCTGGACGAGGCCGCGCAGGTCGGAGTCCGGGTCCCAGCTGCCCTTCGAGCCGTCGGTGAGCACGAGCAGCTGCACGTCGGAGCCGGCGGCCGACCACTTCGCGAGCGTGGCGGCGCAGCCGAACTCGATGTCGTCCGGGTGCGCCCCGACGGCGAGGGCGCGCGCCGGTGTCGGCACGTCGATGCTCGGCGCGCCGTCCTCGCCGTCACGGTTCATGGACGTGAGGCCGGCTCGAGGTCCACGAGGTCTGCCGGCACGTCGACGTCGAAGGCGAGATCGGCCCGGCGCACCACCCGCACGGCGGCACCGAGCCGACGTGCCTCGGCCGCGTGCCGGCGGAACGATCCTTCGCCGTACTGGAACCGGAACGGCAGCGCGACCGGCACGGAGCACACGTTGGTGCCGTCGTCACGATGGCAGGGCACCAAGGTGACGATGGGCCGATCGCCGTCGGCGCCGAGCGCCGCGAACGCGCCGGCCCGGGGCAGATCGGCGTGGGCGATCACCGCGCGGGCGAGCCCACTCGTCGCGAGGTGCTCACGCCCGATGTGCGCGGCCGCGTCGAGACCGGCATCGCGATCGTCGACGACGTCGACGCCCAGCGCGCGCGCCCACGCGCGGACCTCGGGTGCGCTCGTGACCACGACGACCGGGAGTGGCGCGGCGGCTTCGACGACGCGCGCTGCGCACTCGCGGAGGAGCTCACCGCGCTGCTCGTCGCTCAGGTGGTCTGCGAGCCGCAGCTTCGCGTGCGAGAACGACCGGATCGGGACGACCACTCCGGCGCGCGACATGGGGCTGCCTATGCTACCGGCGTGGAGCCCCTGTACTCGGCGTCGCGCGCGGCGCTGCTCCTGCCGTTGCGGCGCGGCATGCGGTGGACGCTCGAAGGTGTGCACCGCGTCCCCACGTACGGTCCGGTGATCCTCGCGAGCAACCACGTCTCGTACCTCGATCCGCTCGTGCTCGCGTTCCTCGCAGACCGGCGGCATCGTCGCGTGCGGTTCCTGGCCAAGGCCGAGCTGTTCGACAAGCGCGCCCTCGGCTGGGCGTTGCGGCGCATGCGCCAGATCCCGGTGCAGCGCAACACGAGCGACGCGGCTGCATCCCTTGACGACGCACTGGAGGCGCTCCGGCGGGGCGAATGCGTCACCGTCTTCCCCGAGGGGACGATCTCCCTCGACCTGGAGCCGATGGCGGGCAAGACCGGTGTCGCCCGGCTGGCGGCCTTGAGCGGCGTGCCCGTCACCCCCGTCGGGCTCTGGGGCGCGCAGCGGATCCTGTTCAAGGGCCGCAAGCCCAGGTGGCGGCGGGGGATCGCCGAGGCCGTCGTCGTCGGCGATCCGGTGCGCGTCGCGGCCGCGGACGACGTCCACGACGCGACCGACCGGGTGATGGACGCGATCGTCCGCTGCGTCGCTCGCGCGCGTGCGATCTACCCTCAGGCGCCGGGCCCCGACGACGACGGCTGGTGGGTGCGAGCCCCGGAGACCGCGGTCGTCCGGCCCGCGTCCCGGCGGGAGACACCGGCACCATGACCCGCGCGGCGGTCGTCGGCGCCGGGTCGTGGGGCACCGCCTTCGCCGCGGTCGTCGCGGCGAACGTCGACGTCGCGCTCTGGGCACGCGATCCGGAGCTCGCGAAGCGCATCGACACCGACCACGAGAACGACCGGTACCTCCCGGGTGTCGCGTTGCCAACACGGCTCCGGGCCACGTCGGAGCTCGACACGGTCTGCAGAGGCGCCGACGTCATCGTGATGGGTGTCCCGTCGCACGGGTTCCGCGCCGTCCTTGCCGACGCGGCTCGCACGATCGACGACGCGATCCCCGTCGTGAGCCTGTCGAAGGGCGTGGAGCAGGGGACAGATCTGCGCATGACCGAGGTCGTCGCGGACGTGTTGCCGTCGCACCGCGCGGATCGCATCGGCGTGCTCACCGGCCCGAACCTGGCGCGCGAGGTCGCCGAAGGTGAGCCCACCGCGTCGGTGGTCGCCATCGGCGACGCCGCGGCCGCCGTGCAGCTGCAGCAGCTGTTCATGACCCGGACGTTTCGCGTCTACACCAACCCGGATGTCGTGGGTTGCGAGATCGCCGGCGCCTTGAAGAACGTGATCGCGATCGCGGCCGGGATCGCGGCCGGGCTCGGATACGGCGACAACACGAAGGCCGCGCTCATCACGCGCGGACTCGCCGAGCTCGCGCGGCTCGGCGTCGCGCTCGGTGGTGACCCACT
This sequence comes from Acidimicrobiia bacterium, assembly GCA_036559825.1. GTDB lineage: Bacteria > Actinomycetota > Acidimicrobiia > IMCC26256 > PALSA-555 > DATBSK01. Next base: position 5,105 of record DATBSK010000018.1, read on the forward strand.
CACCTTCTCGGGGCTCGCCGGGATGGGCGACCTCGTCGCCACGTGCACGAGCGACAAGAGCCGCAACCGGCGCGTCGGCGTCGAGCTCGGGAAGGGCCGTACGCTCGACGAGATCGTCGCGGAGACGAACATGGTCGCCGAGGGTGTCAAGAGCACGCGCGCGGTCCTCGACCTCGCGGCCGAGCACGGCGTCGAGATGCCGATCGCGACCATGGTCGGTGCGGTCCTGTACGACGAAGCGATGCCGGCCGAGATCGTGCCCTCGCTCATGCTCCGCGAGGCGAAGCCCGAGCTCCACGGCATCCGGTGACGCGCGTCGGCATCCTCGCGGCGGGTGGTGCAGGTGGGGCGCGCGGCGCGGCCGTCGACGCGGTCGGCGTCGTCGCCGCCGATGGTCTCGGCTGGGAGCTCGACTGGCGGATCGGGGCGGACGACCGGTGGCGGATGCCGCAGCGGGAGACGGCCGTCCGCCAGTCGCTCGTGCGGTCGGCGCCGGTCGTCCGCACGGCGATGCGCGTCCCCGGCGGGGATGCCGTTGCGGACGTCTACGGCGCCGCCGAGGGAGGAGGGCTCGTCGTCGTCGAGGTGACGAACGATTCGCCCGCGCCGTTCGTCGTTGCCTTCGTCGTGCGCGCAGCCCGGTCGGTCATGGTCAGCGAGTCGGTCGTCGTGGTCGACCGGCGGCCCGGGCTCGTGCTGTCCCGCGTGCCCTCGCGGTGGTCCGTGACACGCGGCGGCTCGACCGACATCGAGGTCTGCGGCGGAGCAGCGCGCGAGGGTGCGTTCCCCGCGACGCGTGATCGTGCCGGCCGTGTCGAGGCGGCGTTCCTCCTGCCCGTGCCGCACCGAGCGTCGATCCGGGCGGGCATCGTCCCCGCCGGGACGACGGGGCCGGTCGATCTCGGCCATCTGCCGTCCGCGGACGAGGCCGCGCGGGGCTGGGCCGCGCAGCTGCGGCGTGGGATGCGCGTCGAGGTGCCCGACGGCCGCGTCTCGGAGGCGCTCGCCGCGGCCCGCGCGCAGACGCTGCTCGAGGCCCAGCAGCCGCGGCCGCCCGGGCTGGCGATCGCCGCGCTCGAGGACTGGGGGTTCGACCAGGAGTCGACGGACGCGTGGCAGCGCACCGGCGCGCGCGAGCGACGAGTCGCGCGGCATCGCCCGGCGCGACCGCCGCACGCGCACGAGCTCGACACGCTGCTCGACCGGGCACGCACACCGGGCGGCGTGAGCCGCGTCGCGGCGGAGCTCCTCCGCTGCGCCCGGGCGTTGCTCGTCTGGGAGTCGGGTGGCGACGAGCTCGTCCTGCTGTCCGAGCTGCCCACGTCGTGGCAGGGGCGCGACGTCGACGTGCAGGACGCACCGACGCGCGCGGGCCCGGTGTCGTTCGCGGTTCGCTGGCACGGTGACCGCCCGGCGCTGCTCTGGGCGGCACCACCCGGTGTCCACGTCCGCGCGCCGGGTCTCGATGCCGAGTGGTCGACCGACGTGCACGAGGGCGAGGCCTTGCTCGCGGGGTCGGCGGCGTGACCGCCCCGCGGCTGACGAACGACGAGCTCGAGGCGCTCGGACTGTACGACCCTGCTGCTCCGGACGCGGGCGATCGCCTCGAGATGATCGGGCTCGCACTGGACCACGGTGCGACGATCGACGAGATTCGCACCGCGATCGCCGAGAAGCGATTGCACGCCGTCCCGGCCGAGCTGGTCATCGCACCGGGCTCGGAGCGTCTCACGCTCGACGAGGTCGTCGCACGCGCAGGCGTCGACCCCGACTTCGCTCGGCATGTCTGGCGCGCGCTCGGATTCGTGGTGCCGGAACCCGGCACCCGCCTCTGCTCCGAGGCCGACGTGGCCCTCATGACGTTCTACGAGCTGGCGTCGGCGGCCTTCGGGCGCGCGCCGGCGCTCTCGCTCGCCCGTACGACGGGCGCGTCGATGGCCCGTCTCGCGGACGGCGCGATCACGAACGCCCGCTCAGTGCTCGAGGCGCCGCTCCGGTCGGAGGGGGGCTCGAACGCGGACATCGCCCGCACGTTCGTCGCGGTCGCGGAGCAGGTGATTCCGGCCGTCTATCCGATGCTCGAGACCGTGCACCGCCGGCATCTCGTCGCCGCGGCGCGGCGATATGCGGCGTGGGGCGTCGAGCCGACGTCGCAGCACACCTCGGATGCGGTCGTCGGCTTCGCCGACGTCGTCGGCTACACGTCGCTCACGCAGCGGATCTCCGCGGACGATCTCGAGCGCCTCGTCGTCGGGTTCGAGGAGCGAGCCCTCGCGGCGACGGCGCGGCCGGGCGCGCGCCTCGTGAAGACGATCGGCGACGAGGTGATGTTCGTCGCCGGCGACGCCGCCGATGCGGTCGAGATCGCGCGGGCACTCGTGTGCGACGAAGCTCTTCCCGCGTTGCGGATCGGTCTCGCGGCGGGTGAGGTCGTGACCCGCGACGGCGACCTCTACGGACCGGTCGTGAACCTCGCGGCACGCCTCGTCGCCACGGCAGCGCCGGAGCAGATCGTGGTCGACGCCGAGACCGCACGCCGGCTCGGGAACGGCGTCACCATCGAGTCCCTCGGCACGCGGCGGCTGCAGGGGTTCGACGACCCGGTGGAGGTGTACGGGTTGCGTCCTTCAAGGTGAGAGACGCAACATTCATTCCACGATCCGCAGCGTGGCGATCTCCCACGGCCGGAGCGCGAGCATGCCGTCGAAGGCCCGCAGCTCCCGGCCCCGCAGGTCGACGACGTCACCGCGCGCCGGGCCGCCCTGGTGCCCGACACGAGCCACGGTGGCGTTCGGCGACGCGTTGAAGACGCGCACCGTCAGCACCCCGTCCTCGCGGGTGACGGCCGAGACCTCGGTGCCGTCGACCCGCAGCATCGAGCCGGTGGGTGGGGCCGTCGCCTCGGGTGCACCCGTGACGCGCACGCGCTCGAGGGGAACGAGCAGCTCGTCGGCGGCATCGTGGAGGCGGGCGGCCCGCCAGTCGCCGCGGTGCGGAAGCACGGCGTAGTCGACGACGTGCCGGCCCTGGAGCTGGGGACCCTCGAGGGCATCGAGCGGGCCTGCCGGGTTCGGGCGGAGCGCGAGCTCCGAGCGGGACAGGTACCCGACGCACCGCAGCAGGGTGAGGGCGAGCTCGGTGCCCGCACCGTCGGCATCCGTGACCACCTCGTACTCGAGCAGCCCGTCGTGGAGGAGCGCCAGCCCGGTGGTGCCGTCCGAGCAGTCGACGAAGCGCCGCGAGACGAACGTGGGCAACCCGACCTCGTTGGGGCCGCCCTCGGCCTCGAGGCCCCGGTGGACGACCGTGAACGCACACTCGGCGTCGGAGCCCTGCACGGGCGCCGGGATCGGGACGTGCGCCCGAAGCCGATGGTCACGACAGCCGTTGTCGAGCTCGACGTGCACGCGCACGAACCGCTCGCCGACGCGGAGCTCGAGCGTCGTCTGCACCTCGACGCTCACGTTCTCGTCGCTGCGCCGCGCACAGAGCCGCTCGTCACCGATCGCCTGCCGCGGGAGCGCGTACAGCGAGGTGACGAGCAGCGACGCGCGCACCGGGCCTCGCTCGAGCACGTCGACGCGCACGAACTCGGGCGTGTCGACGATCTCGTCGTCGAGCGGGGGCGAGTAGTTGTACGTGTCGCCCCCGTCGCCGCCGTCGACCAGCCGGTTGCACCCCGCGACGACGATCCCGTCGGAGGTCGTGACGGTGAAGGTGGCGTCGGCCGGGTCGACCTCCACCGTCAGGTGCTCGTTCTCGAGCGTCCGGTCCTCGGCAGCGAGCGCCGTGTCCGGTCCGGCTCCGTCCGAGGCGACGTACGTCCGCCACCCGAAGCCCGGCACCGCATCGGCTTGGAACACGACCTCGCGTGCCGGAGGCAGCGTCTGCCGGAAGCGAAGCGTCGCGCCACCATCGCCGAGCGAGAGCAGCTCGTCGCGCAGGTACTCGAGGTCGACGAGCGGGTCACCGGCGCGCGCCGCGTGGAACGTGTACTCCCAGTCGTTCGCGGCAACGGCGCGGCGCGTGACCCGCGCGATCCGGGCGCCCGCGAACTCGGGACCGCGGATGAGCTCGAGGACCCACCGCACCTTGCGGCCGACGACGATCGCCGTGAAGCCCTCGCCGCCCAGCGTGCGCACGATCTGCGTCGGGCAGGGGACGCCGTCGTGCGTCACCAGCTGGACCGGGCCGTCGCCGGGCACGACGACCCGCACGAGCCCACCGCGCTCGACCCGCGTCGGGTTGCACACCAGGGTCGACCCCGGCGGCGCGTCGACGCGCGCCGCGAGCGCGCGCAGTGCCTCCCGCGTGAGCCCGTCGCCGATCTGGCGTGCCTCCTGGTAGCGGACGAGCACGGCGTCGACCACCGCGTCCGCGCTGCACGCGCAGGAGGAGTCGTGCGCGCTGTTGAGCACGAGGTTCCGCCACCCCTCGGCGAGCAGCCGCTGCGGGTACCGGTCTCGCGGTAGCAACAGCGCGCTCAACGGCTCGGCGCGGCGCTCGAGCGCCCGCTCGGCGACGGCGCACGCGCGGTGCACGTCGACCCGGTTCGACGCCACGCCCATCAGCACGTTCGCGCGCGCGCCGGAGCGGAGCTCGCCGGACCAGGCCGGCAGATCGTCGGGGGTGGGCTGCTCCGCGAGGTACTCGGGGAGCGAGGTGATCGTGAAGCGGTAGGTCGACTGCGCGGCGTTCGCGGCGGCGACG
>DATBSK010000019.1:0-30441 GCA_036559825.1 Acidimicrobiia bacterium
GGGCGTCTCCCTCGACGAGATCGCCGGCTACCTCAACGAGACCGCGCTGTTCCGGAATCAGTGGCAGTTCCGACCGGACAAGTCCCTGAACGAGACCGACGACGAGTTCAAGGCCCGCCTCCGCCCGGTGCTGCGCGACGAGCTCGCCCGGGCCCACGAGGAGGCCCTGCTGGTCCCCGCGGTCGTGTGGGGCTACTTCCCGGTCAACTCGCAGGGTGACGAGCTCGTGGTGTGGACCGACGACGAGCGACGCACCGAGCGACTGCGGTTCTCGTTCCCGCGCCAGCAGAAGGATCGCTTCCTCTGCATCAGCGACTTCTTCCGACCGGTCGACTCGGGCGAGGCCGACTACGCCGCGTTCCACGCGGTCACGATCGGCGAGCGCGCGACCGCTCGTGAGCGCGAGCTCTTCGCGTCCGACCGCTATCGCGACTATCTCCTGCTGCACGGGCTGTCGGTCGAGATGACGGAAGCGCTGGCCGAGCTGTGGCACCGGCGCGTCCGTGAGGAGTGGGGGTTCGCCGACGAGGACGGCCCCACGCTGCAGGGACTGTTCCGGCAGCAGTACCGCGGGTCGCGCTACTCGTGGGGCTACCCCGCGTGTCCCGACCTCGAGGAGCAGACCAAGCTCGACGAGCTCCTGGACCTGTCACGGATCGGCGTGCGACTCACCGAGGAGTTCCAGCTCGATCCCGAGCAGAGCACGTCGGCGATCGTCGTCCCGCACCCCGAAGCCAAGTACTTCATCGCCTGAGTGGGTGTCCGAGAGGGGCGCCGTAGACTCGCTCGGTGATGGCGAGCGTCGTCGAGTCCGACGTCGTGGCGGGTGTCTACATCGTCGATCCCGAGATCTTCGGCGACGAGCGCGGCCTGTTCGTCGAGACGTACCGCCGCGAGTGGTTCCCGCACGGACGCGAGATGATCCAGGCCAACCGCGCCGACCGCCAACGGGGATGCGTCGTCGGCCTGCACTACCACCTGCACCAAGCCGACTACTGGTACGTCCCGTACGGGCACGCGCGGATCGTGCTGCACGACCTGCGTGACGGCTCGCCGACCGACGGCGCGACGCTCACCCTCGATCTGGGCGCGCGCGACTCCGGCGAGCACGACCACCGCGGTGTGTTCATCCCGCCGGGCGTGGCTCACGGGTTCGCGTCGCTCACCGACATGACGATCACCTATCTGGTGGACGGCTACTACAACCAGGCGGACGAGCTCGGCGTCGCGTGGGACGACCCGTCGATCGGCGCCGACTGGGGTGTCCGCGAGCCCGTGCTCTCGAAGCGCGACCAGACGAACCCGATGCGCGCCGAGATCGAGCCCGCCCTGCGCCCGCATTGGAGCCTGCGGACGTGAGCCGGAGGCTCTTCGTCACCGGGGGGGCCGGGTTCATCGGCTCGAACTACACCCGCTGGGTGCTCGAGCGCACCGACGACTCGGTCACGGTCTTCGACGCGCTCACCTATGCCGGCAACCTCGACAACCTCCGAGGGCTCGACGACGACCCGCGCTTCCAGTTCGTGAAGGGCGACATCACCGACCGCGAGGCTGTGCTCAGCGCCATGGACGGCCACGACCTCGTCGTGCACTTCGCGGCCGAGAGCCACGTCGACCGGTCGATCGCGTCACCCGACGAGTTCGTGCACACGAACTGCGACGGGACGAACGTCATGTGCGACGTCGCGCGCCGCGTGGGGGTCGAGCGCTTCCTCCACATCTCCACCGACGAGGTCTACGGCTCGATCGAACAGGGCTCGTTCACCGAGACCGACACCCTCGGGCCGCGTTCGCCGTACTCGGCCTCCAAGGCGGGCTCGGACCTGATCGCGCTCTCGTACCACAGCACGTACGGCATGCCCGTGCTCGTCACGCGCTCGTCGAACAACTTCGGGCCGTACCAGTTCCCGGAGAAGGTGATCCCGCTCTTCGTGACGAATCTCCTCGACGGCCACAAGGTCCCGCTCTACGGCGACGGCATGAACGTGCGTGACTGGTGCTACGTGGAGGACAACTGCGCCGGCATCGACCTGGTGCTCCGAGAAGGCGGAATCGGCGACGTGTACAACATCGGCGCCGGGAACGAGGTGCCGAACCGCGTGCTCACCGAGGCGATCCTCGAGATCCTCGGGAACGACGCCTCGATGATCGAGCCCGTCGACGACCGTCTCGGCCACGATCGCCGCTACTCGATCGACACCGCCAAGGTGCGCGCCCTCGGCTGGGCGCCCGAGCACGACTTCCGGGAGGCCCTCGAGGCCACGGTGTCCTGGTACCGCGACCACCGCTGGTGGTGGGAGCCGCTCAAGCAGCGGCAGTGAAGATCCTCGTCACCGGCTCCGGAGGGCAGGTGGGACGTGAGCTCGTCGCCGCGTTCGCCGACCAGGACCTCACGGCCCTCGACCGTCAGCGCCTCGACGTCGCGGACCGCGAGGCGGTCCTCGCCGCGATCACGAGCCTGCGGCCTGACGCGGTCGTGCACGCTGCCGCGTGGACCGACGTCGACGGGTGCGAGGGCGACGAAGCGCGAGCGCTGCGCGTCAACGGTCTCGGGACGCGGCACGTCGCCGAGGCGGCGAGGCGGGTCGACGCGCACATGTGCGCGCTGTCGACCGACTACGTCTTCGACGGCACGAAGTCCGATCCGTACGTCGAATGGGACACGCCGAACCCCTGCTCCGCATACGGCCGGTCGAAGCTCGCCGGCGAGCTCGAGCTGCGCGGCGACGCGGGCGCCACCGTCGTGCGCACCTCCTGGGTGTGCGGCGGGCACGGGCACAACATGGTGAAGACGATCCTGCGACTGGCCGAGAGCCACGACACGCTGCGCTTCGTCGACGACCAGCGCGGGCACCCGACGTTCGCACGCGACCTCGCCGGTGCCGTGCAGCGGCTCGTCGTCGAGCGCCGGCCCGGCTGCTTCCACGTGACGAACCAGGGCGCGGTGACGTGGTTCGAGTTCGCGCGCGCGGTGCTCGAGGCCAGCGGTCACGATCCGGCGCGGGTCGAGCCGATCAAGACCGCGGATCTCGACCCCCCGCGCCCCGCGCCGAGACCGGCGAACTCCGTGCTCGACAACGCCGCCCTCCGCCTCTCGGGACTCCCCCTCCTTCGCGACTTCCACGAGCCGCTGCAGGAGCTCGTCCAGGAGCTGAGACGCTGACGAGCGCTAGGGCTTCCGGCCCCTCGCCCAGAGGAACAGGCTCGTCGGCGCTTCGCCGATGCCGATGTCGATGAAGCCGGCGCGCTCGAGGTAGGTCCGTAGCTCGTCGGACGTCGAGGACTTCGAGATGTTCGGTGGACGCCAGAGCGGGTGGTAGCTCGTCCCCATCTCGGTGAAGAACGCCCATCCGGGATCGCTGCGCAGGTTGAAGTTGTCGACGTAGAGACGACCACCGGGGCGGAGGACGCGCATCGCCTCGCGCACGTACGCGAAGCGCTCCCACTCGTCGAGGTGCATGAACACGACCATGCAGTACACGACGTCGAGCGACGATGACGGGATCGGCTCGAGGTCCCAACCGCTCAGCTCGACGAGCTCGACGTTGTCGAAGCCGGTGAGCCGCTCACGCGCGTGGCGGAGCATGTTGGCCGATACGTCGGCACCCACCCAGCGGCGGCAGAGGGGCGCGAGCGCGGCGCCGACGCGCCCCACACCGCAGCCGATCTCGAGGATCTCGTCGTCGGCGCGGAGCCCGACCGTCTCCTCGAGGATCTCGACGTTCTGCTGCGCGGTGCGCGCGTACTCGTCCTCGTCGGTGTAGCCCGAGACCGCGAGCTTGGCACTGTCGACGTCGACCGCGGCGGCGTCCCACGTGGCCTTGTAGTCGGCGCGCGCCGGCGTCGGCTCCCCGTCGTCGGTGATGCGGTACTTCCGGGTGGTCCGGTACTCGCCGTCGTCGACGTCGAGCACGAGCGTCAGCGATCCGTCCCGCGCCCGCCGTTGCGGGAAGGGGACGTCGACGCGGAAGCCGCACGTGTTGCTCACGTCGCCGAAGCGGCCGGCGAGGCTGGCGACGACGTCGGGGCGAGGCTCGTCGCACGCCACGGTGATCGGTGCCTCCCGGCCCGCGCGAACGGTCACCGTGATCGGGCGGCCGCGCGTGGAGCTGACCCACCCGCGCACGCGCATCACCGGGAGGCCCCGGCTCGAGACCTCCTCCGTCGCAGGCTCGTCGATGACGCCGACGAACGCGGGAAGGTCGTCGCGCCCGGCGGTGCCGTTCAGGCGCGCGACGCGACGCGTCGGCAGGAGCAGGCGCTCGGTCTCGTCACGGGTGAGCGTCGGCGAGACGCCGGACGCACCGGGCAGGACGCGAGGTTGTCGGCGGAGTCGTTTGAGGATCAATCGGGAGACTCTTGGATGTCGAGCACGAGTGCCGAGATCAGCAGCTGCACGCCGATGAGGAACGGTACCACCGAGAGCAGCACGGTCCCCGTGGTCGCGACGCTGGGCCCGATCGTCTGCGCGACGACCCAGATGCCGAATCCCACGCCCCATGCCACGAGCGCGAGCCCGGCGAAGAAGAAGAGCGCGATCGGCGAGAACGATCGGATCGTGTACTTCCAGATCAGGCGCTTCCAGAAGCCGCGGAACAGCAGCCACACGATGGCGGGTCCGACGCGCCGCAGCTGGATCCCCGACACCTCGTCCCCGTAGCGCGCGGGCACCGACACGTCGAGCGCACGGATGCCGACGATGTTCAGGTTGATCAGGAAGTCGTTCTCGAACTCGTAGCCCTTCGCGATCTCGTCGAAGGGCAGGAGCTCGAGTGCCTCGCGACTCGTCGCGGTGTAGCCGTTCTGCGGGTCGAAGAGGTGCCAGTAGCCGCTCGCGAACTTCGTGAGGAACGACAGGACGATGTTCCCGAACACCCGGTGGCGCGGCATCCCGGAGAACGACGTGCGCGAGAAGAACCGGTTGGCCTTCGTGAAGCCGTAGCCCCGCTCGACGATCGGGTCGAGGAGCGCGGGCAGGTACTGCGGGTCCATCTGGTCGTCACCGGCGAACACCACGTCGATGTCGCTGCCGAGCTCGAGCGCACGGCGGTGCGCGGTGAGGATCGCCCCGCCGACCCCCTGGTTCTCCTCGTGGCGGATCACGTCGACCCGGGGGTCGCCCGCCGACGCCGCGATCGCAGCGGTGTCGTCGGTGCTCGCGTCGTCGACGACGACGATGTGGTCGACGAGCTCGGGGAGCCCGCGGATGACCTTCTCGATGTGGGCGGCCTCGTTGCGCGCCGGAACGACCGCCGCGATCGTGCGATCTCGGTACATCGGCCCTCAGCGCCCCGGTGCGTCCGTGCCGGCCGCGCGCCGCGCGGCCGCCTTCACACGAGCGACGAGCCGGAGGGCCTCCACGCCGTCCTCCGCGGTGACCCGTGGGGCTGTGCCGGTGGAGACGGCCCGGACGAACTCCTGGAGCTCGAGCAGCAGCGGCTCTCCCTGGTGCTCGAGGAACGGGATCTCGACCATCCCGCTCTGCCGGTAGCGCGCCCCTTCCTCTGACAGGAACTCCTCGTGCTCGACGCGGTTGATCGTCACGTCCTGGCGCACGAGATCGAGGGTGACGTACGCGTCGGCCTGCGTGATCCGCAGCTCGCGGATCTTCTGCTGCCCCACCCTGCTCGCGGTCAGGTTCGCCGTCATGCCGTTCTCGAACCGGATCAGCGCGCTCGCGAGGTCCTCGACCTCAGAGCGCACGCACATCGCCATGCACTCGACGTCGACGACCGGGCAGCGTGCGATCGACCGCACGACGTCGAGGTCGTGGATCATGAGGTCCGTGACCACGTCCTCGGGGATGCGCGGCGAGAACGGGCTGATGCGCGCCGCGGCGACGTGCACGACATCGCCGAGGAGCCGGTCGAGCTCGAGCACTGCGGGGTTGAAGCGCTCGACGTGCCCGGCCATGAGCGTGACGCCGTGCAGCTCGGCCGCCTCGGCCATCGCCTCCGCGTCCTCGATCGTCGTGGCGAGCGGCTTCTCGACGAGCACATGGATGCCGGCCTTCATGAGCTCGAGCCCGACGTCGAGGTGCAGCTCGCTCGGGACGGCCACCACCGCGGCATCGATGTGGTCGGCGATCCCGTCGATGCTCGTCGCCTCGGCACCGACGGACGCGGCGAGCCGGGCGGCACGGTCGGGATCGGTGTCCGCGATGCACGTGACGGTCGCGTCGCGCACGGCGGGCGCGAGTCGCGCGTGGTTCGTGCCCATGATCCCGGCCCCCACGATGCCGAGCCTCAGCATCCGAGGACCTCGCGGACGGACGAACCGATCGTCGCGACGTCTCGCTCTGCGAGCGCGGAGTGCACGGGCAGCGACAGCACCTCCCGGGCCGCGGCGCGCGCGTTCGGGACGTCTGCGGGCTTCACCCGGGGATGGTCCCGGTAGCACTCGTGGTCGAAGACGACGTGCGGGTAGTAGATGCCGGTCTCGATGCCGCGGGCGGCGAGCGCGCGAGCGAGCTCGTCGCGGCTGCACCTGGCGGCGGGCGTGACGCGCACCGTGTACTGGTGCCACACGTGCGTGCGACCGGCCGGCGTCGTCGGTCGCACGAGCCCGGGCACACCGTCGAGCGCGGCGTCGAGCATCGCCGCGTTCGCGGCGCGGCGCGCGGTCGCCTCCGTGAGCCGGCGCACCTGTGGTATCGCGATCGCTGCTTGCAGGTCGGTGAGCCGATAGTTGTGGCCCGGGATCTCGTAGCAGTAGCGCTCGCGCATCCCCTGGTTCCGCAGGAGCCGGAGACGATCCGCGAGCGCGTCGTCGTCGCACGTCACCACACCGCCCTCACCGGCCGTCACGTGCTTCGTCGCGTACAACGAGAAGCAACCGACACCGAACGACCCGACGGGACGCCCGCCGGCCGTGGCACCGTGCGCCTGCGATGCGTCCTCCACCAGCGCCACTGCGTGCTGGTCGGCGACGCGCGCGATGCCGACGACGTCGGCAGGCAGGCCGTAGAGATGCACCGGCAGGACGGCGCGGGTCGCGGGGCCGATCGCCGCGGCGAGGGACTCGGTGGCGATGCCGAAGTCGTCACCGATGTCGACGAACGTCGCGGTCGCCCCGGCCTCGAGGATGGCGTTGAGTGTGGCCACGAACGTGAAGGCCGACGTGACGACCTCGTCGCCGGCGCCGACGTCGAGGGCCTCGAGCGCCGCGACGAGCGCGGTGGTGCCCGAGCTCACGGCGACGGCGTGGCGTGTGCCCGTGAGCGCGGTGAACTCGGATTCGAGCCGTTCGACCATGGGGCCCTGCGCGAGCTGCCCCGAGCGGAGCACCTCGAGCGCGAGCGTCTCCTCCTCCGCGCCGATCTCGACCGACGCGATCCCGATCATCGCACCGGCACCCCGGCTGCCCGGCAGGCATCGCAGCGCAGCTCCGCCGGCCGAACGTCGGTGCGGGCAACGACACGACCGCACGCGCAGGCCCATCCCGCGTGCCGGGCCGGGTTCCCGACGACGACCTCGTGGTCGGCAACCGACTCGGTGAGCACGGTGCCCGCCCCGACGACGGCCCAGGCGCCGATCTCGACACCACAGACGATGGTGGCGTTCGCGCCGATCGACGCGCCGTGGCGCACGACGGTGGGCTTGACCTCCCACTCACCCTGCACTCGCGGGTAGCGATCGTTCGTGAACACCGCGCTCGGGCCGACGAAGACCTCGTCCTCGAGCGTCACTCCTCGGTACACCGACACGTTGTTCTGGATCTTCACCCGGTCACCGATGCGCGCGCCCGCGTCGACGTACACGTTCTTGCCGAGGCTGCATGCTGCACCGACGAGCGCGCCATCGCGCACGTGCGCGTGGTGCCAGACACGTGTTCGCTCGCCGATCCGGGCACCCGGCTCGATGACGGCACTCTCGTGCGCGAAGTACGGGATGGAGTCGTGCAGCGTCGTGTCCAGTACGATCCGTCGGCGGCCGCGCCCGAGCCCGGCCGGGGAAACGTCAGGGCATCGATCGTAGTGCGCACCAGCGGATCATGACCGCCCTCGAGCAACGACCGCGCGTGCGAGTCGTGACCGTGAACTACGAAGGCGGTGCGCTCACGCTCGACTGCATCGAGCATCTCCGCGCGACCGATTGGCCCGACGACCGTCTCGAGATCGTGCTCGTCGACAACGCGTCCCATGATGGCGTCGTCGACGAAGTGCGCCGTCGCTGGCCGGACGTCCACGTCGTCGAGAGCAGCGTCAACCGGGGCTTCGCCGGTGGCACCAACCTCGGCATCGGTGTGCTGGACGACGTCGACTACGTGGCTCTCGTCAACAACGACCTGGTCGTGCCCCGCGACTGGCTCGCGCCGCTCGTCGACACGCTCGAAGCCGACGATCAGCTCGGCGCGGCCTGCCCGAAGATCCTCTTCGCGACGCCGTTCGTGGAGATCGAGCTCACGGTCACGACGTCGCGACGCGGCCGCGGCGACCGTCGTCGTCTCGGTGCACGCGTCGCGGGCGTCGAGGTCGGCGGTCGCGACGTGCTGGACGGTGTGCAGTGGTGGCGCGGGTTCTGGGGGCCCGAGCCCGACCCCACGTCGTCGCGCGCGACACAGTGGTCGACCGGCGAGGCGGTCCTGCGCGTCCCGGTCGTCCACGACGCGCCACCCGAGACGGTGCGGATCCGCCTCACCGCTGAGCACCCCGGCACGGTGACGCTGCGTGCCGGGGCCGAGTCGGTCACGGACGAGCTCACGACCACCTCGACCTGGCACGAGGTGCGTGTCGGTCGCCCACCCGTCGACGTCGTCAACAACGCGGGCTCGGTGCTGACACCGACGGGCTACGGCGCGGACCGCGGCTGGCTCGAGCCCGATGACGGCCGCTTCGAGGACCCCGCCGACGTGTTCGCGTGGTGCGGGGCCGCGGTGGTGCTCTCGACGCGCTACCTGGCCGACGTCGGTCTGCTCGACGAGCGACTCTTCCTCTACTACGAGGACCTCGAGCTCTCGTGGCGCGGGCGTGAGCGCGGCTGGCGGTACCGGTACGTCCCCGAGTCCGTCGTCCGTCACGTGCACGCCGCGACCGCGGGTGAGCACTCCAGCCTCGCCCGCTATCAGAACGAGCGGAACCACTTGCTCGTGCTCGCACGGCATGCATCCCCCGGCACGACGCTGCGCGCCGCAGGGAAGTCACTGCTGGTCACCGGCTCGTACGCGCGCCGCGACGTCGTGAGCCCGATGTTGCGCGGGGAGCGACCCCGGCCCGAGATCGTTCGTGACCGCGCTCGCGCGTTCGCGGGCTTCCTGCGCCTCCTGCCGGCGATGACGCGCGCGCGACGCCGGCGAGGGTGACCCGCACCGTGATCGCCCGCGCTCGACTCCAACGCGCCGTTGCGTCGGCGCGGAGGACCGAGCGCTCGCGGTGGTGGACCACGTTCCTCCTCGCGGCCGCGCTCTGCTCGCTCTGGGCCCTCGCGACGCCGCTGTTCGGTGCGCCCGACGAGCCGGCGCACGCCATCCGTGCCGCGTCGGTCGCGCGCCTCCAGATCGTCGGCGAGGAAGTCCCGAGCGAGATCGAGGATCGCCTCGTCGTCGACGCACCCAAGGCGTACGGCGACGCATCCCACTCGATCCGGTGCTACGCCTTCCATGCGGACGTCAGCGCCGCGTGCGCGTCCTTCCGAGACGATCCCGAGCTCGTGCGGCTCCCCACGAGCGCCGGGCGGCATCCACCGGGGTACTACGCCGTCGCCGGCCTGCCCTCGCTGCTCGAGCGCGGCGCGCTCGGTGTGTACCTCATGCGTACCGTCACGGTGCTGATCACGGCCGCGTTCGTGGCCTCGGCATGCGCGACGCTCGAGCGACTGCGCCGACCGCGGCTCGGCGCGCTCGCAATCCTCATCGGCGTGACGCCGATGCTGCTCTTCCTCGGCGGCACGGTGAACCCGAGCGCCGTCGAGATCTCGGCGGCGCTCTCGCTCTGGATGGCCGGTACCGCACTCGTCGTGGAAGCGCCCAGCCGCGTCGACACGCGCCTGGTGCGGCGCGCCGGGATCGCGGCGCTCGCGCTCGTCCTCTCGCGCCAGCTCTCACCACCCTGGCTCGCGCTCGTCGCGATCGCGCTGCTCGCGACGGGAGGATGGCCGGCGGCGCGGGCACTCTGGGCCTCCCGCACCGCGCGTCGGTGGGGCGCGTCCGTGGTGCTCGCGGGTGTCCTCCAGAGCACGTGGATCGTCGTCATGGGATCACTCGACCCGTCGTACGCCGACAGCGAGGGAAGGCGCGGGCTCGCCACCCACGACGCCCTGCAGCTCTCGTTCGGCAAGACGCTCGAGCGGCTCCGCGAGATGGTCGGGTTGTTCGGCTGGCGGGACGCGCCCGCACCCGATCTCACGTACGCGTTGTGGGTCGTGGCCCTCGCCATCCTCGCCGGGCTCGCAGTGGTCGGATGGCGTCGCCGCTTCCTCCTCGTCGCCGCGGCCGTCGCGATCGTGACCGTCGCCGCGCCGGTGCTCTTCGAGACACTCGAGGCGCAGGACGTCGGCCTCTTCTGGCAGGGCCGGTACTCGATGCCGCTCGCGCTCGGCGTGCCGGTCCTGCTCGCGCTGTCGGTCGCGACCGCACCCCCCGACCGCCGGCTCGACATCCCGACCGGGCGACTCGTCGGCGCAGTCGCGATCGCAGTGGTCGTCGCGCAGGTCGCCGCGTTCGGGCAGGCGCTACGACGCAACACGGTCGGCTACCACGGCACGCTCGGCTTCCTCGTCGACCCGCTCTGGGATCCCCCGGTGCCGGGTTGGCTGCTCGCCGTGCTCTACGCGGCCGTCGTGTCCGCGTTCGCGTGGTGGGTCGTCGGAATGCCGGCGGGCGACGCCGAGCCGGCCGGTCAGTCGGTACCGACGCCTTCGGGGTCGCTGAGGTACTCGTAGATCCCCGAGAGCGCCTTGTCCCAGCTCGCGTAGCCCTCGTCGATGTCGCGCAGGCCGCGGTCGGCGAGGGACGCCCGGAGGTCGTGGTCCACGACGACGCGCTCGAGCTGACGGCTCAGCCCGTCGACCGTGCGACGCGCGAGCAGACAGTTCTCGCCGTCGCGCAGCAGCCAGTTGCCGGCCGGGTTGTCGAACGCGACCACCGGGACCCCGCAGGCCATGAGCTCGAGCGGCAGGTACGAGGGATGCTCGGACACGGTCAGCGCGACGCCGACGTCGCAGGTGCGGTACAGGTTGCCGGTCTCGCGGTAGTCGAGCAGACCGAGGTGCTGGATCCCGGTGCCGACGTCCTCGGGTCGCGCCCACGACCCCGCGGTGACGATGCGGACCCGGTCACCGAGGTGGCTCTTGAGCTCCTGGAGCGCAAGGGATGCCATCTCCCAGCAGTTCCGCCAGTGGCCCGGGCGCGCGTAGACGAAGACGGTGACCGGCTCGTCGCGCCGCCGCTCGCGACGACCGACCGGATGGAACACGGAGCGCTCGACCGCAGGCTGGAACGCGGTGCCGTGTCCGCCGTACCGCTCGTAGAGGTGCAGGAGGTTCTCCGTGTTGCAGAGCCCGTAGAGACCGAGGCGGTAGCTCTCCTCCGCGAGCGCGTACATCGTGCCCGCGGGGTAGAACATCGGCTCGAAGTCCTGGATCAGATAGAACTTGCGGCGCGCGTTCGGGAAGTGCGCCGCGACGTAGGCGGTCACCCAGAGCGTCGAGATCGAGACGTCGCACGCCGGGATGCCGGCCGCGGCTCGGATCGACAGGTCGTAGTAGATGGGCGAGTCGGCCAGGCTCGGGAACGCGGCCGCGATCGCCGACCGGTGGAAGCCGTCGTTCGGGTCGGCCCAGATCACGAAGCGGTTCTCGACGCCGTGCACCCGGGCGAGGTGGTCGGCCATGCGGAGCGCGGTGTTGATGCCGCCGTAGAACGGACTGTCGAGCTCGGGCAGGAACCAGTTGATGGTCTTCGGCGCGAACGGATGCGCGTTGTTCTTGTGCAGCGTGTCGATGGCCTCGACGTCGGAATCGGTGACACGGCAACCGCGCGCGACGAGGTCGAGCTCGCTCTCGTCGGTCGACTGGCGGAAGATCGTGATGTGGCGCGACAACGGCTCCGCGAGACGGTCGGCGGGTGACTGCTCGAAGCGCGCCTGGAGCTGTGGGACGCGGCTCCCGAGCGACAGGCTGGGCGAGAAGTAGGGATCGCCGGCGAAGATCCAGCGCTGGTAGCGCCAGTAGCTGGCGAAGAAGTCCTCTGGCGGCACGTACGCCGCGCGCGTCGCCGACTCGAGATGACGGACACCGCCGAACGGCGAGCACACGTTGCGCTTCCCGGCGATGCCCGCATCGAGCCCGAGGACCACGTCGCTCCCGCACAGACGGAAGCGCTCGTCGAAGCCGCCGAGCTCCTCGAAGAGGTTCCGCCGGACGGCGAGGCACGCGGCGGTGACGGCGAGCACGTTGCGGTACCACGTCGTCGGACCGAGCAGCGAGTCCGACGCGGGCGCGAGCCCCTGGAAGAGGTGGTCGGCGAAGCCGTTCAGCCCGAGGATGACGCCGCCGTGCTGGATGGTGCCGTCGGCACCGACGAGCTGCAGCCCGGCCACACCGATGTCGGGCCGTGACGCCCACCCGACGAGCTCACGCAGCCAGCCGCCGTCGGGGAAGTCGCAGTCGTCGTTCACGAACACGAGCACGTCGCCGCGTGCCTGGCGCGCCGCGAAGTTGTTCACCGCCGAGTAGTTGAAGACGTCGTCCCACCACTCGACCTCGAGATCCAGGTCGCGGAACGCGTCCGCGTACCACGATGCCCGCTCGTCGGTACGACCCCCGTTGTCGACGACCATGACGTCGAGCGACGGGTAGTCCGTTCGCTCGATGCCGCGCAGCGCGCGCGTCACGAGGGTGCGGTTGTGCCGCGTGGGCACGATGATCGTCACGTGCGGCCAATCGGGGAGGTCCCAGCTCACCTTCACGCAGCCGCGGGATGCGACGGCCCGCGCCGGCACGCCGACCCGCTCGAGGTGCTTGGCGACGACGTCGACACCGCGTGTCCCGATGGGCTCCGGACGCCGGCGGAGATGTGAGAGGACGCGCGGGACGCGCGCGACGCGCTCGGCGGTGAGGTCGGCCCGCAGCAGCAGGTCCCACCACGTGTCGTCGCCGAGCCCCTCCGTGAGGCCGGCAAGACCCATTGCGACACGACGCCGGATCGCGAACGACCGCCCGAGGTAGTTGGCACCGAGCAGGGTCTCGGGCGACCACGACGGTCGGAACCGCGGGTCGAGGCGCCGGCCGCCGGACACCACGTCGTCGTCCCAGTAGACGAGGTCGATGAGAGGATCGGTCGCGACCGTGTCGGCGATGCGGAAGCACGCATCCGGTGCCAGACGGTCGCCCGCGTCCAGGAACACGACTAGTGAACGCAGGTCAGGATCGGCGAGCGCGGCGTTCACGAGCGTCGCGGGATCGCGCGCGTCGGCGCGCCGGAACGTGACTCGTGCGTCCGAGCGCAGCCAGCCCCCGCCGCGGCCGACGACCGTGGCGCGCCAGTGCGCCCAGGACTGTTCGCGGAGGGATTCGAGCGTGGTGCTCACACCCGTCAGCGATCCGGTCGACATCACGACGCAGTGAACGGTCACGGGATCGCGGGTCGACTGCGACAGCGCACGCTGGTCGGCGAGCTCGTCGGAAGTCGCGTCGTGCGTCTTGGACCATGTCCGGTACGACGGGACCCGAGGCTCGTGGAGGCCCGACTGGGTCGCGATCTGCTGCACACGGTCGACGTAGTCCTGCGTCTCGCGCAGCGCCTCGACGCTCGCCCTCGCGAGCGCGCGGCGCTTGCCGCCACGAGGCAGGTACCGGTCGAGCAGGGCGCGGGCGCGCGACCTGGGCGCGCTGGGCGCGTCGATCGCAGGAGGCCCACCGCCGTGGTCGACGTGACGCGCGTGCGCCAGCCGCCGGAGGCGACGGTGCACCTCGTCGACGCTGTCGGTCTGCGGCACCGGCTGACCGGTCGTCGACCCGACGCGGAGCGCGACGCGCCAGCCGGTGAGACCCGGCGGCAGCTCGGCCGGCATCTCCACGAGCTCGAGCGACGCGACGCCCGCGCGGGCCGCGAGCCCGGCGACGTCCGCCGGCCCCGTGCACCACGGATCGACGTCGGGGCCGAACACCGCGTCGTACCACTCGGTGAGGTCGGCGTCGCGCGCGTCGCCGGCATCGAGCGCGCCGAACGCCGACGCCGCGTCCGGGACGACGAGGGTGACAGGTGTTCCCTCGTGGAGACGTCGCGTCGCGGCGAGCAGCGCTTCCGCGTACTCGGGCTCGCTGCGCTCGAGCGAACCGATGATCAGGAGCTCGTCGATGTCGTCGGCGCGCGTCTCCAGGAGCTCGATCGCGCCGGAACGGACACCCGACCGCAGACGGCCTGCCCGCGCAACCTCGATCCAACCTTCGAGAGCGACGCCGGCATCGGAGACGACGATGCGCATGGCGGCCCCACGGTATCGCGGCGGTAGCCTGGCGCCCGTGACGGCCGAGACGCGCGTGCCGCACGACCTCCTCGAGTCCGTGCTCGAGCTGCGCGACCAGGTCATCGGCCTCCAGGCGCAGATCGACGAGATCCACGCGCGGGTCGACGACCTCGAGCAACGCGTCGGCCGGCGCCACGGGTTCCGCGCCCGCCTCGCCCGCGTGCGCCGGAACCGTCGACGTTCCCCGACGTGACGCAGCCGGGCGACGTCACGCTCGTCCGCGTGACGTCCGCCGGTCCGGCCGGAGCCGTCGAGGCGCTCGACCGGGCCGAGGGGTGGGTCGGCTTCCTCGACGAGGGTGACGTGCTGGGCCGCGACGCGGTGGCGCGCCTGCTCGCGCACGTCCCGGGTCCCGATGTCGGTCTCGTGTACAGCGACGAGACGAACGCGGCGCCCGGCTCTGGCGTGCGGAAACCGTTCCACAAGCCCGCGTGGTCGCCGGATCGGCTGCGGTGTCAGCCGTACACGGGCCGGCTGACCCTGCTGCGCGCCGACCTCGCGCGCGAGGTCGGCGGGCTCCGGCCCGAGCTCGGCGCGTGCGCGGAGCACGACCTCGTGTTGCGAGCCGGGGAGCGGGCGCGGGCCGTCGTGCACGTGCCCGAGGTGCTCTGTGACCGAGCACCGTCCGCGGGCGAGTTCCCGTGCTTCCCGCCCCAGAGCCTCGACGTCGCGATCCGCCTGACCGACGAGCACCTGGCGCGCCGCGGGCTCGAGGCGGTCGCCCGGCCCCATCCCGTGGCGCCCGGCCTCCTGCGCCTCGAGCCCGCGTTGCGCTCGCGGCCACTCGTCAGCATCGTGATCCCGACGGCGGGCACACGACGGCGCGTCCGCGGGGTCGACACGACTCTCGTCGTGAACTGCGTGGAGAGCATCGTCCGCCGCTCGACGTACTCGGAGATCGAGGTCGTCTGCGTCGTCGACGACACCACCGAGGAGGCGACGTGCGACGCGTTGCGCGCGCTCGATCCCGACCGCGTGCGGCTCGTGCCGTACGAGGGACCGTTCCACTTCTCGCGCAAGGTGAACCGCGGGGTGCTGGTCGCGTCCGGTGACGTGCTCCTGCTGCTGAACGACGACACCGAGGTCGAGACGCCGGGATGGATCGAAGCCATGCTCGTGTACGCGCTCGACCCGGCGGTGGGTGCGATCGGAGCGCGACTCCACTTCGAGGACGGCCGCATCCAGCACATGGGCGTGGTCGGCGTCGGTGGCAACCCGGGTCATCCGTACCACGGGCTCGCGGCCGACACCGTCGGCCACGGGGCCAACGCGCTCGTCCCCGGCAACTTCCTCGCGGTGACAGGCGCGTGCCTCATGACGCGCCGCGACGCATTCGAGGACGTCGGCGGGATGTCGTCGTGGTTCCCCGCGAGCTACAACGACCTCGACTACTGCCTCAAGCTGCACGACGCAGGGCTGCGCATCGTGGCGACCCCGGACGCCGTGCTCGCGCACTTCGAGTCGTCGAGCCGCGACGGCAGCGTCGCGACCAGCGAGCTCGAGCTCATCCGGCGGCGCTGGGGCCGACTGCTTCGCGACGACCCCTTCTACGGACCGAACTTCCCGTCCGGCGTCGCCGACTACCAGCCGGGGTTCAGTACCCCTTGACCATCCGGCGGACGCGGACGACGACCTTCTGCACGAGCTGGGTGAGCTCGCCGCGGCGGACGAGCGCGAGCGCGCGGTCGACGTCGCGACGAATCGTGCGCGGTCGCCATGTGGCGAGATCGAGCGGGTCGCGCACCGTCGCCGCGAGCTCCGGGTCGAGCAGGTCCGGGGCGCGCGCCGGCTCGCGGCAGTAGTCGATGAGCGGACCGAGCACCTCGGTCCATCGGAAGCGTGCCGCGAGCGACCGCGCGGACGCGCGACACGAGGACTGCACGTCGGGATCGTCGAGCATTCGGTAGAGCGCCTCCTCGAGCGCGTCGACGTCGCCCGGCGGCACGGCGATCCCGGCGCCTTCGGCGGCGATCACTCCCGCGAGCGCGTCACCGTGCGTCGCCACCACCGGGAGACCGGCCCACAGGTAGTCGAGCACCCGGGTCCGGAACGAGAAGGCGGTCTCGACGTGGTCGAGGTGCGTGCTCACGCCGACATCCGCCTCGAGGAGGTAGTTCGGGCGGTCGTCGTACTCGACCCAGTCGTCGTTGAAGAAGACGTTCTTGCCGGTGAGCCCGAGCTCGTCCGCGAGCTCGAGCGTCTCGATGGTCCGGCGCATCTCGCCGACGTCGGGGTTGGGGTGCCGGATGCCGAGGAAGTACACGCGCACGTTCGGCAGCCGCGACCGGAGCTTGTCCACGGCGCGCAGCAGCGTGAGCGGGTCGAACCAGTTGTAGATCCCGCCACCCCACAGGATGATCTTGTCGTCGGCCTCGATGCCGGGCACGACGCCACGCAGCACACCTCGCGTCGCGACCGGCGGGCGCTCGTCGATCCCGAACGGGACGACCGCGATGAGCGAGCTGAGCCGCTCGCTCGTGTCGTAGTTGAGCTCGTTGATCCGCCCGACACCCGCGAGCTGGCCGAGCCAGAAGTCGCGCTGCTTCTCGCTCGCGCAGAGCAGGAAGTCGGCGCGCATCAGCTGCTCGTTGAGGATCTCCGTCGACGACCGCACCGCGAACCGCCGGGCCTCGTGCTCGAGATGGCGCGACTGCTCGAGGACCTCGAGGTGGAACGGGTCGTAGACGTCCGCGATGACGATCTTCTTCGTGTCACGCAGCACCGAGTACTGCCGCATGAGGTTGCCCTGGAAGATGATGACGTCCGCCCACGCCTCGAGCTCGGTGAAGGTGCGGTCGTCCGCCTGCAGGACGGGGAAGTCGGGGTGCGCGAGCGTGCACGGGTGCGGGCTCGCGAGGCGGATCTCGTGCTCGCGCGACAGCACGCGGGCGATGTGCCAAGCACGGATCGCGGGCCCGGCCATCTTCGGCTGCAGCACGTCGCCGGTCGCCACCAGGATCCGGCGCCGCCGGCCGAGACGGGCGGCGGGCTGGAAGACGCGGTTCACGCTCGCGAACCCGTCGAGGAAGCGCGCATCCTCGATGTTCGGCTTCAACGGCGTCCCGAAGAGCGGGGTGATCTCGTGGTCGGGGCGCCGGCGCGCGGCCTGGAGCTCGCGCCGCGTCTCGTGGAGGGACGGCAGGGCGTCGACGAAGGCATCGATCGCGTACGTCGGCGCCACGGTCTGGCGGCTCACGGTGAGCAGCTTGCCCTCGTGGACGTTGGCATCGTTCGCGAGGTCGAGCGTGCGCGGGTCGTCACCGCCGAGCGAGATCCCGCGCCGGATCGCGAGGAGCAGGGCGGCGGGCAGCACTCGCTGGAGGTTGTCGTCGTCGTAGTTCTTGTAGATCGTGAACAGCGCGTTGCGCTCGAGCAGGTAGTGCTCCCGCCACGCCCCGAACCGCGCCGCCGTCGCATGATGACGGTGATACGCGATCGAGCCCGGCACGTAGCGGACGCGGTAGCCGAGGAGCCAGAGCCGCCACCCGAGGTCGACGTCCTCGAAGAACATGAAGTAGCGCTCGTCGAACCCGCCCACGCGCCGGAAGACCTCGGCCCGGATCACCATCGCCGCGCCCGAGGCGAAGAGCACGTCGCACGCGGTGTTCTCCATCGGGCTCGCGGCGTGACCGAAGTCGACCTTGAACCCGTGCCCGTAGTAGGCGAGCGCGGCGCCGACGAAGTCGATCGTCGACCCGTCCCACCCGAGCACCTTGCTCGCCACACACGCGATGGAGCCGTCGTACTCGAGCGGGTTGATCGCGGCCGCGAGCCAGTGCGGGTGCGGCCGGGCGTCGTTGTTGAGGAACGCGATGTACTCACCCGTCGCACGGGCAACGCCGGCGTTGCAGCCGCCTGCGAAGCCCACGTTCTTGCGCAACGCGACGACGTGGACGTCGGAGCCCGCGGCGCGCAGGCGCTCGGCGTCGTCGCCAGGAGACCCGTTGTCGACGACGACGATCTCGAGACGATCGTCTTCGATCTCGAGCTGGCGCAGGCTCTCGACGCAGGCGAGCGTGTCGTCGGCGCCGTCGTAGTTCACGACGACGACGGAGACGAGCCCCGCGTGGGTCAATCGCACCATCATGCTGGTCGCACTCGCTTGGCCGCAGGGTACCTGCGGCCGCCCTGCCTGCTTTGGTCGCCGTCGCAAGCGACGGCTCGTGCGACACCGGTCGGCAAAGCCGCCGGTGCCGCGGGGACGCTCGTCTGCTCCGACACGATGGAGCCAGGCTACCGGTCGCCGTCGGGCGAGGACATGTTCGTCGTGTCCCAGCGGGTGTCGAGCGCCACGTAGCCCAGGATGTCGCGTGGACGGCCCAGCTCCACGGTGAGCGGGATCAGCTTCTTGCGGAAGTCGAAGGGATGCGTGCAGGTCTCGTCGTGCACCGCGACGGTGACCGCATACGTGCCCGGCACGAGCATGAGCCGGTCGATGTGCAGGTCGACGTGCCCCTCTCCCGACACGTGCTCGAAGACGATCCCGGCATCTCTGGTGTTCGGACCGGTCACGTACGCCCCGTCGGCGGCGTTGATCCCGATCCCGAAGACCGGCCGGCGGACGCGCTCCCGCGCGGCGTAGTGAAGGCGCACGATGAGCGTGTCGCCGGTCTTCACGTGCTCGACGGGCTGCTCGTCCGCACCGAGCACCTCGGCACGGGCGATCCTGATCTCCCCCGACCCCCACCGCGCGCCGTCACCCGAGTCGAACGTCTCGTCATGGAAGACGTCCACGAGGTACTCGTCGATCACCTCGACGGCGGGCCCGACCGTGACGAGACGTCCGTGCTCGAGCAGCACGACCTGGTCACAGAGGTTGCGTACGGAGTCCATGGAGTGCGACACGACGATGATCGTGCGCCCCTCCTCCTTCAGCTCGACGATCTTGTCCGTGCACCGCTGCTGGAACTCGGCGTCGCCGACGGCGAGGACCTCGTCGATGAGGAGCACGTCCGGATCGACGTTGATGGCGACCGAGAACCCGAGGCGGACGTACATGCCGGACGAGTAGTTCTTCACCGGGCTGTCGATGAAGCGGTCGATGCCCGCGAACGCCACGATGTCGTCGAAGCGCTCGTCGAGCTGGCGCTTCGAGAGCCCGAGGATCGCGCCGTTGAGGTAGACGTTGTCACGGCCCGACAGCTCGGGGTGGAAGCCCGCGCCGAGCTCGAGCAGCGCCGAGATCTTGCCGCGGGTCGTGATCGTGCCCTCGTCGGGGGTGAGGATCCTCGCGATGCACTTGAGCAGCGTGCTCTTGCCGGAGCCGTTCTCACCGATGAGGCCGAGCGTCACGCCTTCAGGGACCTCGAAGCTCACGTCCTGCAGGGCGATGAAGTCGTCGTACTGCGCGCGGCCGCCGCGCATCACTGCCGCCTTGATGGACTGATTTCGCTCGTGGTACAGGCGGAAGTGCTTCGTGACGCGGTCGACCTCCACCGCCGGGAGGCGGCTCATGCTCCCGTGCCGTGACCGCGGTCGATGACGCGCCGAGCTCGAGCGACCGCCTTGCGCGCCCGGTTGGCGACCTTGAGGAACGGGTGGTGCAGCATGTCCTCGAGCACGCGGATGTGGGCGACGCGCTCGGCGAGCTCCTGACGCGTGGTGTCGATGGTCGCTTCCTGTGCGGCGATCGTCGCGTTGCGCGCCGCGACCAGCCGGTCTTGATCGGCGATGACCGCGTCGCGCTCGGCGATCATCCGCGTCTGGTCGCGGTCGCGCAGCTGTCCGAGGAAGTCGCCCGCCCGGCTCGCGTAGTACGAGCGCCAGCGCGTGAACTCGTCACCGAAGAGGTAGTCGAACCCGGCGACGCCCCTGGGGAAGAGCACGCCGAGACCCAGCGAGTGCGGGAACAGGAGCGACGGGTGCTCGCTCGCCAGCTCCCTCCAGAGCACGGCGGAGCCCATGTCGGTGTGGGCATCGACGTCGTGCAGCAGCACGATCCCGTTCTGAGCGACCTTCGGGAGCCACGTCCGGAAGTCGTCGGCGACCGAGGCGTAGTCGTGGCAGCCGTCGATGTGCAGGAGATCGACCGACTCGTCGCCGAACTCGTCGAGTGCGTCGCGGAACAGGCACCGGTGCAGGTGCGTGTCGAGGTCGGCGAACGCCTCGGCGTCGATCCGCTGCACGATCGAGAAGACCTCTTCTCCGTACGCGCCGGTGAACGTGTCGCCCTTCCACGTGTCGATGGCGTGCAACCTCGTGGCGCAGCCCTCGTCCCGGACGGCTTGGCAGAAGGCGAAGAACGACGGTCCGTACTGCGTGCCGAGCTCGACCACGACCTCGGGTCGTCCCCACCGGACGAGGTCGTACGCGAACCAGCGGTGCCCGGCCCACAGCGCCGACGCGCGCTCGGGATCGAGCACGTCGCCGACGAACTCGGGATCGAAGAGCGTCCAGGTACGCCCCTTCGTGTGCCACATCGCGTCAGCCGTCCTGCCGCGGCTCGCTCATACTTCCTCGGCCAGGCGCCGCTGATGACGCTCGAAGAACCAGTAGCCGAGCACGAGCGCGCCGATCGCCCACCCGATCAAGTACAGCATGGAGTCGAGCGGCGGGAAGCGGAGGTCGTAGAGCACGGCGCGGAACGACTGCACGATCTGCACCAACGGGTTGAGCCGGTAGATCGTGCCCAGCGGGATGCTCACGCCGAGGACCTCCGCGTTGTCGGGCACGACCGAGATGGGGTACACGATCGGAGTCGCGTAGAACAGCGCCTGCATCGCGATCGCGATGAAGTGCTTCACGTCACGGAAGTACACGTTGGCCACGCTGAGGAAGAGACCGACGCCGAGCACGAACAGCGTCTCGAGCGCGATGAGCACGAGCACCATCGGGATCCACGGGATCACGAAGTTCCCGGCGAGGAGCAGGATCACCATCACGACCGACATCTCGATGAGCATCGAGACGAGGAGCGAACCGATCACCGCCATCACGAGCAGGTCGCGAGGGAAGTACACCTTCTTGATGAGGCCGGCGTTCCCCACGAGCGCCTCGAGGGAGCTCGAGGCGCTGTTCGAGAAGTACACCCACGGGATCAGCGCGCAGAGCAGGTAGAGCACGAAGCTCTTGAGGCCCGACGGGTCTCCCGTCGGCGGCTCGATCTTCAGGAAGAACGAGAAGACGAGCGCGTAGATCGCGACCATCGCCAGCGGGTTGAGGAGCGACCACGCCCACCCGAGGGCCGACTTCTTGTAGCGGCTCCGCAGCTCGCGCAGGGTCAGGTTGACCAGCAGCTCCCGCCCGCCGACCACCTCCGCGACCCGCCGCATCGCGCTCACCGGCTCACCGCCACCATGGTTCGCTCACCGCCACCATCGTTCGCTCGCTACGGCCCCGGGATACCCGGGCCGTAGACGCTCGCTCACCATGGCAGCTCGGCGCCGGCACCCCGGATGGCCAGCATCGTGTGCGTGTGATCGGGCGCGGGCTGGCGTGCGACGAGCCGCAGGGTGTCGAAGAACGCAGCCGACGACTCGTCCCAGTCGGGCCAGGCCCGCGCGGTGCGGAGGGCACCGTGACGGAGGTCGCGCAACACGTCGGGGCGGTCGCGCACCGTGCGGATCGCCTCGATCACCCCGCTGCGGTCGTACATCGGCACGACGATGCCGTTCACGCCGTCGCGCACGAACTCGTCGTGCCCGGTCACGTCGTACGTGATCACCGTGCCGCCACTGTGGAACATCTCGAGCGGTGGTCCGTACATCCCCTCCACGTGGCTCAGCTTGAGCAGCACGCTGCACGATCGGTAGATCGCCGGCGTCTGCTCGATCGGGACGCGCGAGAAGACGCGGTCGACACCGTGGTGCTCGCGGATCTCGCTCGACGTCAGGAGCCAGATCTCGTCGGCACCGCCCGACCGCGCCAGCTCGATCGACTCCTCGACGTTCTTCATCGGCACGTCGACCG
Organism: Acidimicrobiia bacterium; assembly: GCA_036559825.1. Taxonomy (GTDB): domain Bacteria; phylum Actinomycetota; class Acidimicrobiia; order IMCC26256; family PALSA-555; genus DATBSK01. Next base: position 22,373 of record DATBSK010000019.1, read on the forward strand.
GCCCCTCGACCAGCACGCGCAGGCGGCTGTCGGAGTCGGGGGCTGCTGTCGGCCCGATCGGCGTGTAGAGGTCCTTGCGGATGCCGTTGTGGACGAGGAACGCCGGCTGCTTGTGCTCGAACGCGAGATACGCCTGGATCCAGCGCGCGATCGTGATCACCGGGAGGTCGAACGTGTACGTGAGTGCCGCGAGCGGCGGCGCCCACGTCTCGGACCGGCCGCCGTAGAAGCGCGACTCGATCGACTGCACGAAGTACACCGCGTGCGCGCACCGCAACCGCGGGAGCTCGTACACGGTGCGCCACATCGTCGCGACGACGAGATCGAACTCCGTGTCGGCCGCGTCCTCCAACGACATGAGCGGGAGCTCCGTGAGCGCCGCGTGCCAGGCGCCGAACTCGGGGCGGTGCTCGTAGATGTGGACGATCGTGACGTCCGCGCCGCTCCGGCGGGCGTGCAACGCGTGCTGGAGGATGACGTAGGTGCCGCCGCTGATGTCGGTCGAGCCGATGAGGAACGCGATCGACAGTGGCGCGTCCGGGCCGCGGTTGGGCGCGCCGAAGCGCGAGTAGTAGTCGTGCAGGAACGGATCTGCGGGACCGGCCATCAGTGGAGCTCCCGCCACATCTCGCCGAGCACCTCGAGCGCGCGCACCGCCAGCCACGCCCGGTACCCCGGGACCCAGTTGCTGCGCCGTGCCTCGTCGGGCACGACGTCGGCGTTGGCGACGCTGGACAGGACGCTCCGGGGCGGTGGCGCCTTCTCGAACGGCGAGACGTTGAGGGCGCCGAACGTGTCGTCGTGCGTGGAGCCGAACCAGATGTCGGCGACACCACCCTCCGGGCGGCCGTAGTACTCGGAGACCATCTCGCCGAGCTCCCGCCGGAGCATCGGGGTCGTCAGCCCGTTCACGACCATCCAGTCGACCAGCCGCGGTGCGGTCGCGAGCACGCCGGCCTGGAAGGCCTCGATCTCGGGCCGGGCGCGCGGGCCCTCGTGCTCGTGGGTCACCGTCACGCGACCGTCCTCGCGAACCGCGTAGCCCACCGGGGACGGGATGTCCTGGGTCAGCGGTGACTCGATCGCCGCGGGCGGGCTCACGTGCACGAACGGGTCGCCGGCGTTGGCGTCGAACGCGACGCCGCGCTTCGTGACGTTCGGCGGTTGCGGGTTGAGCATCGGGAAGAGACCGAGGTACAGCCCGTGCAGACGGTGGTCGGGCATGACGCGCGCGAGATTGTCCTGGATCGTGCCGCGCCACCCGATGTCGACCACGAGCACGTCACGCTCGCGCAGGTCCATCTCCTGGCGCAGATAGGCGTCGAGTGCGCGCCGTTGCTCGGCGAGCGTGCGCGCGACGTGGTCGTGCACCTCGGGGCGGTCGAGCAGCGCCGCGACCCGCTCGTCGCTCGCGACGTGTGCGACGACGCCGTCGACGCTGAGCCCAACCTCTGCGATCGCCGCCTCGAGCGGCGCGTCGATCGGCACACCGAGCGACGCGAAGAGCGCGCGCGGTGACTGGTCGGCGTACTGCGACCACATCAGCGGGAGACCGGCGCGGAGATCGTCTGCGATCGACGGACCGAACGTCGAGCGGCGGCTGACCTCGATGTGGCGAGCGGCGGGCGCGTGTGCCGAGCCCGCGAGTGCGCCCGCGACACGCTCGTGGATCTGGCGCAGGAACGCGCCCTCACGACTCAGATAGTGCACAGTCGGGAGGCCGCGCTCGAGGGCTTCCTCGACCGCGGCGGCGACGAGGCTCACGGCGAGCAGCGCGGTGAGGACACCCCCGTGCGCGGCGCGCCGCTCGGTGTCGCTCCCCTCCGCCGCGGGTCCCAGCAGGTCGACGACGCAGAGCAGCTCGTCGCGCTCCTCGTCGACGAGTGCCCGGAGGTGCCCGGGGTCGAGCTCCCCCGGCCCCGGGAACGGCGAGGCCGAGAGCCGCACGAGCGCGGCCATGCCACCCCCGGCGACCTGCTGCTCGCCGTCCGACCACGGGTTGTCGCCGATGTGGAGGTGGCGGCCGGCGTCGACCCCCGCGCGCTCGCGGGCGAGCTCGAACAGCCGCCCGTCGACGCGCTTCGACGCATCGAGATCGCACGACACGAGCACGTCGACGTCGGACACGTCGAGCTCCGCAGCCGCGGCGACCGCCCGCAGCTCATCGGCACCGAGGTAGAAGTCCGAGAGGATCATCATCCCTGGCGCGGGGTCGCGCTCAGCGATCCGCTCCATGGCGTCGGCGAGCTCGTCGATGCGGTACGAGGTCCGGCACTCCTCGGCCGCCTCCTCCGCGGCGAGCTCCTCGGCGAGGGCGCGCGCTCGGCGCGCGTTGACGTCGAGGACCGCTGTGAGGTGTCGGCTGAGCACGTCGGTGAGCCGGTACTCCTCGTGGCTGCTGGCGCGGGCGATCTCGGCCTCGGTCGCCACACGGTGGGCGAAGAGCTCCCACGGTGACGCCGGCTCGCGCAGGTCACGGGCGCACGTCAGCGCGATCCGCCGGGCGGTCGCGAGCTTCGGGGCATCGGCCGGCCGCGAGCGCGCGACGAGCGTGTCCCAGAGGTCGAACGTCACGAGATCGACGTCGGCACGGGCGAGCGTGTCGAGGGTGACGAGACGCGCCGCCCGACCTGGTGCGCGCAGCTCGCACTCCGTCACGACGCGCCGCACAGGCCGCGCCGGCGAGGGTGCCGCGATCAGTCGACGGCGCTGCTCGGGGTTCGCGTACGCGCCGGACGCGTACCCGGCTGTCCAGTAGTGCTCGAGCGGGCTGCGGCCGGTCTGACGGATCTCCGGGTGGCGTTCGAGGTACCAGGCCGTGCGGAGCAGGGGCGACGGGTCGTGGCCGGCGCGCCATCCCGTCTCCAGGTGGTACTGGAGCGGCTCGCACGCGGCCTCGGCGACGTCGCGGTAGCGACGCAGGTACCACTCGGTCCAGAAGAGCGGTGACGGGTCACGGCCCTCGATCCAGCCGCGCCAGCGGTAGTGGTCCAGTGGATCGATGCCGGCGAGCGCGATGTCGGGGTAGCGGGTGAGGTAGTGGTCGGCATCGAAGACCGCGGCGATGCGGTCGTCGATCTCGGAGCGAACGGTGCCGAGCCGCAGGTTCGTGCCGAGGCGGCGGTTGGCGGCGCGGGCGCCGCGGCGGACGATCCGCGCGAGCAGGCGGACGAGGCGGCGCGTGTCGCTGACGTGCGGCGGCGGCGCGGTGACCGTCGCCGCGCTCGCCGCGGCGCGCTGGTCCGCGAGCTGGCGGCGAGCCGCGTCGGCCTGCTCCCGCAAGCCGACCGTCTCCCGCTCGAGCCGCCCGATGCGCGCGTCCCTCTCCTCGAGCGCCGCCGCGTGGTCGCGCAGCTGGATGTCGACCGCGTCGGCGAGCTCGCGCGCCTCGTAGTAGGGCAGCCAGCGCGTGAACTCCTCACCGAGGAGGTACCGGAACGGGTCCGCCCCCTTCGGGAAGACGACGCCGAGACCGGACGAATGGGCGAACGTCAGCGAAGGCTGCGCCGCGCTCAGCTCACGCCAGAGCTCCGCGGCGCCGGACCGGTGCCACGGCGCGACGTCGCGCACGATCACGCCACACCCTGGCGCGAGCTTCGGGAACCACCCCTCGTAGTCGTCCTTCACCACCTCGTACGAGGCGTGGCCGGTGAGCACGAGGAGGTCGATCGACTCGTCGTCGAGCTCGTGGCGCGCGTCCCGGAGGTCGCGCTGGTGCAGGTGGACGTCGACCGACGGGAACAGCTGCGCACGCGTGTGCTCGAAGCGCTCGAGCACGTCGGGGGTGTCGTCCCAGGTGTCGACCGCGTGCAAGGACGCGTGGTACCCGGCATCCCGCACCGCCTGGCAGCACGCGAAGAAGGCGACGCCGGTACCCGCGCCGAGCTCCACGACGCGCTCGGGCCGCCCCCAGCGCAGGAGGTCGTAGAGGAAGCTGCGGTGCCCGAACGTCGCGTGCGCTGCACCGCCGGGATCGAGCTCGTCGGAGACGAACCGCGGCGTGTGCAGCGCCCACGGACGCTCGCCGGTGTGCCACATCGCGCTAGCGCAGGAGCTGCTCGGACGCGGCGGACACCGGGCTCGTCCAGCGACCGCGCAGCCGCACCAAGCCGCGCTCCTCGGCGCCGCTGTCGCTGCGCACGCGCAGCTCGTACCCCTGGTAGATCTCGTCGTACGTGTGCATCTCGCGCTCGTCGGTGATGGACACCGTAATGAGGAGCACACCCTGGTTGAACGGGAGCGCGTCGACGATGCAGTCGACGTGACCCGAGCCCGTCACGCGCCCCGTCACGATGCCGTCGTCGGTGGAGCGGCCGCCGGAGACCACCACGCCGTGCTCGGTCTGGAACTCGATGCCGAACCGCGGGTGGTCGACGGGCTCGTGTGCGACGTAGTGCAAGCGGAAGATCGTGGCGTCGCCCGACTCGGGCATCACGATTGGCGCGCCATCGGCGCCGAGCACCTCGAAGTGCGCGATCTCGATCTCGCGACTCCCGTGGCGCGACGCGCCGCCGGCCTCCGTCACGTCATGGCCCTCGTGGTCGGACAGCCGCTGCTCCTCGGCGGCGTCGACGCGCCCGAGGTAGGAGCGGATCATGTCGTTCGCAGTCCCGATCCCCTGGAGTTCGCCGTGGTCGAGCCACGCGACCCGGTCGCACATGGTCTGCATGATGGAGAGAATGTGCGACACGAGGACGATCGTGACGCCTTCGTCACGGCGCAGCTTGAACAGGTGGTCGAAGCATCGGCGCTGGAACTCCTCGTCGCCGACGGCGATGATCTCGTCGATCATGAGGATGTCGGGCCGCACGTGCACCGAGACGGCGAAGCCCAGCCGCACCCACATGCCGCTCGAGTAGACCTTCACCGGTGAGTCAATGAACGCCTCGAGGCCGGCGAACTCGACGATCTCGTCGAAGATCGCGTCGAGCTCCCGCTTCTTCAACCCCAGGATCGCCCCGTTCAGGTAGATGTTCTCGCGGCCGGAGAGCTCGGGGTGGAAGCCGGCACCGAGCTCGAGCAGCGCCGACACGCGTCCGTTCGTGCGCACGCGCCCCGAGGTCGGTCGGTGGATGCGCGCCATGAGCCGCAGCAGCGTCGACTTGCCGGACCCGTTGTGCCCGATCAGCCCGAACGACTCGCCGGGCGCGACCTCGAGCGAGACATTGCGCAGCGCCCAGAACTCCTCGTAGCGCACGCGGCGGAAGCGCGTCAGGGCCTGCTTGAGATTGCTCGGCCGGTCCGTGTAGAGCCGGAAGCGCTTCGAGATGTCGTCGACGACGACGGCCGGCGTCGCGCCAGGTAGCGAGCTCATCCGCTCACAGCTCCTCGGCGACGTCGCCGCCCCGGACGGCGAAGATCCACCAACCGACGACGAACGCGCCCACCGCCCAGGCCGTCATGTACGCGAAGCGGCCGAGGCTCGGGACCTGGAGCTCGTAGAAGATGTCGCGCGATGCCATCACGAACTGGGTGAGCGGGTTCGCCTCGATGATGGCGCGTGCCGGGATCCCGTGGACGTCCTTCGGGACGATCGTGATCGTGTACACGATCGGCGTGGCATAGAAGAGGAAGTTCATCGCGATCGCGACGAGGTAGCCGACGTCGCGGTAGTACACGTTCAGCAGGCTCGCGACCATCGACAGACCGCACGTGAACAGCACGAGCAGGACCAGCAGCAACGGGAACAGCAGGAAGGTCGGGCTCGCGTTCCCGACGATGAGCATGATCACCGCGAGGATCCCGCCCTCGACGAGGGTCTGCAGCACCGCCGCGCCGACGACCGAGAAGACGATGCACTCCGGCGGGAGGTACACCTTCCGTATCAGCGCGCCGGCGCTGGTCATCGCGCCCATGGAGCCGTTCACGACCGCGTTGAAGAAGTTCCACATCACGAGCGCCGCGAACAGGTAGAGGGCGAAGCTCTGGAGATCGCCGTTCCCGCCGACCGGGGGCGAGACCTTGAGGAACGTCCCGAAGACGATGGTGTAGATGAGAAGGGTCGCCAGCGGGTTCAGCAGCGACCAGACCCAGCCGAGCAGGCTCTTCTTGTACTTCGCCTTGAGGTCGCGCTCGGTGAGGTTCCGGATGATGTCTCGGTGTTCCCAGGTCTCTCTGACGGGGGCGAGCACTCGGACGTCCTGACTCAGACGGCGGGTTCCGGACGAGGGCGATCAGGCGCGCTCCGGCGACGAACACGTTACCGCAGGCCTTTCGATCCGACCCTCTCGCGCCTACGACGCGAGCAGCGCGCGAGCCAGGACGTCGGTGCCGAACGCCGTGAGGATGGCCAGGTACAGCAGGCCGGTCGTCGACATCACCGCCGAGTACGCCGGTTCGCGCAGTGCGCGGAGCGCGACGAGCAGCAGCACGATGGTCGTCCCCGCGCTCACGACCCACGTCCAGCCGAGGAGCCCGCCGTACCCGTCGTCGATCGTGCCATCGAGGACCGAGATCATGCCCGGGGGGACGAGCAGCAGTGCGACGTCGAGGGGCCACGCGAGCGCCGAGAGGCGGATGATCTCGTGCAGCGGCGCGCGCGACAGACCCGGCTGCACGAGATACCAGTGCCCGAGCAGCATCGAGTCCGTCACGAAGCCGAGGAACACGGCGCCGACGACGAGGCGCGCGCACGCGAGCGCGAAATCGCCTCCCACCGCGTCGGCGGCGCCGACGAGCGCGACGACACCTGCGCCCGCGGCGACCAGGTCCGGCCACAACGGGATCGACGAGGGCTCGCGGCGGCGCAGCACCGACACGAGCAGCGCGGTGGCCGTCACCGCGACGAGCGCGATCGCGCCGGCGTCGCGCAGGGTCGCCCCGGTTCCGTGGTCGGCGTCGGCGATGCCCGCGGCGACGGCTCCGACGCCGAGCACGCCGAACACGGAGCGGAGCAGCCACCCGTAGCCGACGCCGACGACGCGGTGGCGCGCCGTCACCCAGAGGCCGAGCAGGCCGCCGGTCGCCCACTGGACGAGGACGCTCGCGAGGTCGAGCCGCATGGACGGTGCGGTCGGTCAGGCGACGACGGCGAGGTCGCGGGGCGCGTCGTTCAGCCGGAGCGGACCGTCCGGCGTCGCGACGACGATGTCCTCGAGCCGCAACCCGAAGCGACCGGGCACGTACACACCCGGCTCGATGCTGAAGGCGTGACCCGGCGCGAGCGGCGTCGCGTTGCCCTGCACGACGTACGGGTCCTCGTGCGCGTCCATGCCGATGCCGTGACCCGTGCGATGCACGAAGCGCTCCCCCAGTCCGGCGGCGACGAGCACGTGACGCGCCGCGGCATCGACTGCTTCGCACGGCGTGCCGACGATCGCGGCGCGCACCGCCGTCTCCTGCGCGATCGTGAGCGCGTCGTACGCCTCGCGGACCTCCGTGGTGGGGTCGCCCGCGACGTACATGCGCGTGATGTCCGAGCAGTAGCCCTGCATCGTTCCGCCGAAGTCGCAGAGGACCACGTCGCCGGCCTTGATGACGCGTGGGCCCGGATCGTGATGCGGGCTCGCCCCGTTCGGCCCGCTCGCGACGATGACGAAGTTCACGCGCTCGTGCCCCGCATCGAGGATCTGCCCGGCGATCTCCCGAGCGACGTCGTGCTCGGTCCGGCCGACCAGGCGGCTCTCACGGAGGCGCACCGCGATCTCGTCGACCGCGTTCGCGGCGCGGCCGAGCCGCTCGACCTCGTCGGGGTCCTTGAGCACGCGCAGCGGTCCGACCACGTCGTTCGCCGAGCAGAAGCGCGCGCCCGGGAGCGCCTGCTGCAGGGCGAGCACGAAGCGCGCCCACGTCTGGTCGCCGATCGCGACGACGCGCGCGGCGCCGACGTGCGTCGCGACGCGCGCGATCGGGTCGTCGGTCTCCTCCCACGCCTCGAGCGTGAACGCGTCCGGGTCGTCCTCGACGCGCGGCGCCTCGAGCCTCGGCACGACGAGCACCGCGGCGGCGTCCCGCGGGACGACGAGCATCGTGAGGCGCTCGAGCGGCATCGCCTGGTAGCCGACGAGGTACGGCAGCTCCGGCCCGACCGAGCAGCACAGGACGTCGACGCCGAGCTCGGTCATGCGCGC
>DATBSK010000020.1:0-22531 GCA_036559825.1 Acidimicrobiia bacterium
GCCGCACCGCGCCGCGCATGTAGTCGGAGAAGACGAAGAACGTCCCACCGACGGGCAACGTCCCGCTCACCGACATGCCGTTCATCACGGATCCCATGCCGTGCTCACGTACGCCCCAGTGCGCCTGGCGGCCGCCGAACACGTGCGTCGAGATCACCGATGCGTCCTTGAGCTGCGTCCCGGTGTTGCCCGTGAGATCGGCGCCACCGGACACGATCCCCGGCACGACGTCGAGGATCGCGTCGAGCACGGCGGAGCACGCGCGGCGGGTCGCGACCTGCTCACCGGGAGCCCACGAGGGGAGCTTCGCCTCCCAGCCCGGCAACCCGCGCTGCTCGAGGCACGCGTCGTAGGCCTCCGACATCTCCGCCTCGCCGGTGCGGAACGCGGCGCGGCGCGTCTCCCAGTCGGCGCGCACCGCGCCACCGCGCGTGCCCGCCTCGCGGTAGTAGGCGAGGACCTCGTCGGGGACCGCGAAGTGCGCGTCCGGGTCGAGCCCGAGGATCTCCTTGACCGCTCGCACCTCGTCCTCACCGAGGGCGCTCCCGTGCGCGTGCGCCGTGTCCGTGTACTTCGGCGACGGCCAGCCGATGTGGCTCCGGAGGATCACGAGGCTCGGCCGCGCCGTCTCCGCCATCGCCTCGCGGAGCCCGGCCTCGATCGCGTCGAGGTCGTTGGCGACCTCCCCGAGCCGCACCACGTGCCAGCCGTATCCCTCGAAGCGCTTCGGCACGTCGTCGCTGTACGCGAGCTCCGTCGGCCCGTCGATGGTGATGTGGTTGTCGTCGTACACATAGACGAGCCGGCCGAGGCCCAGGTGACCGGCGAGGGAGGCGGCCTCGTGGCTCACGCCTTCTTCGAGGCAGCCGTCACCCGCGATCGCGAAGATGCGGTGGTCGCACACCTCGGCGCCGAACCGCTCGCGCAGGTTGGCCTCGGCGAGCGCCATGCCGATGCCGTTCGCGAAGCCCTGGCTCAGCGGCCCGGTCGTGACCTCGACGCCCGCGCTGTGCCGGTACTCCGGGTGCCCGGGTGTCAACGAGCCCCACTGGCGGAACTCCTGCAGGTCGTCGAGCTCGAGCCCGTAGCCCGTGAGGTACAGCATCGAGTAGAGGAGCATCGACGCGTGCCCGTTCGAGAGCACGAAGCGGTCACGATCGGGCCACTCCGGTGCCGACGCGTCGTACCGCATGAGGCGCGTGAACAGCACGTGCGCGAGGGGAGCGAGCGCCATCGGCGTGCCCGGGTGCCCGGAGTTCGCCTTCTGCACCGCGTCCATGGCGAGGCCGCGGATCACGTTGATCCCGCGCTGCTCGAGATCGGTCGCCGCCACCAGAGGCCCTCCTGCTCCTGCTCCTTCGTGCCCACTATGGCGCACTCGTGAGGCGGTCAATGGAACAGGGCCACGCTCGCCGTGAAGCCGTGGAGGAAGCTCTGCCCGCCGACGGGCCCGATCTCGCCCGCGCAGAACCCACCGGCTGCGGGCACGGGCCCGAGGAGCTCGGCGAGGACGCCGGCGTCGTGGTCGGCGACACCGAAGAGCCGGCGACCGCGGCCGTTGCACGTGAAGAGCAGCGCGGCTTCGGCGTGCTCGCCGGCGAGCAGCGCCCGGAGGTCCTCGTCGGCAGCGGCCGCGTCGCGAACGTGGAACTGGACCGTGCGCCCGATCGGGATCTCCTCGCCCACGGCGATCGCTCCGGTCTCGCGGTCGCCGCCGACCAGGTTGCGCACGAGGAAGTCGCCGCGTCCGAAGTCGGCCCGGTGCTCGTCGACGACTACCCCGAGGTGGAGGCCCTGCTGCAGCAGCGCGCGCTCCTCGTCGGTGGAGCTCGCTGCGAGCTCGCGCAGGCGCTCGAGCGCGGGCCGGCCCGCGAGCTGGCCGACGAGATGCTCGTCGGACTCGGTGACGACGTACGGGTTGCCGATCGGACGGCATCCCTGCGACACCACCGTGTCGACGCCCGTCCCCGAGAGCATGACGCCGACCGCGCCGCGGTCGACCACCGAGTCGTCGACGACCATCCGGTTGCCGCCCGGGCCGCGCGCCGCCGAGGCCATCCCTCCGATGACCGCAAGACCCGGCCGATCGACGTTGAGCCGCCGGAGGAGGGCGTCGACCGGGAAGGAGAACGGGTCGCCGAGCAGCACGAGCGTCGCAGGCGCGTCCTGCTCGTCGAGCTCCGGCCAGCCGACGATCGCGGCGCCGTCCGGCGTGCGCTCGACGTCGAGGTGCAGCGGCGTGAGGCGCGCCGACGGAAGACGCGCGGCGAAGAGCGAGAACGCCGGGCCTTCCTCGATCTCCTGTCCCGCGCCGATGACCGCGACGACCGTCATGCCGACGAGCACGCGCGGTGACAGCAGGTTGCGGAGGGCGTTGGTCATGTCGTCGAACGCGCCGACGAAGTGCGGGGACGCGAAGCACACGACCAGGTCGGGATCCTCGGCGTCGAGGGCCTCGATCGCCGCACCGGCCGTCTCGCCGACCGCGTGCGACGCGACCGGATGACGCGACAACGCGGACGCGAACCGACCCATCGCCTACGACGCTACCGGCACACCGCCGAGCCAGACGCGGACGACCTCCAGAGACTGCGGATCGAGCACGACGAGGTCAGCGCGGGCGCCGCCTCGGAGCACGCCGCGGTCGCCAGCGCCGACCAGCCGAGCCGGGGCGGCGGTGACCATGGCGGCGGCACGGGCGACCGGGATCCCGGCGCGGACCAGGTTCGCGAACGCGCCGTCGAGCAGCGTCGTCGCGCCGGCGAGCGTGCCGTCCGCGAGCCACGCCGCGCCGTCGCGCGCGACGACGCCGCGACCGGGCGCGACCGAATCGCTCACCGCGGCCAGGTGGGGCTTGCAGGCCGCCGCCAGCCGGAGCGCAGCGGGATGGACGTGGACGAGGTCGGCGATGACCGTCGGCGTGAGCCGGTCGTCGGCAAGTGCCGCGCCGACGAGCCCCGGTTCCCGATGGTGGAACGGCGGCATGCCGTTGAACAGGTGCGTCACGACCGACGCACCTGCCTGCGCGGCGCGCTCGACCTCCTCGTAGGACGCCGCGCTGTGGCCGAGGGCGACGACGATCTCGGCGTCGTGGAGCGCTCGCGTCGCCTCGAGACCGGCGTCGGCCTCGGGGGCGAGCGTCACCATGCGGAGCAGGCGAGGCCACTCCGTGATGATGCGCGTGAGCCACGCGAGGTCGACCGGCCCGAGGAGGGCGCGGTCGTGCGCGCCGGGAGCGCCGCCGAGGAACGGACCTTCGAGGTGGACGCCCAGGACCGAGGCCTCGGCGTCCGCGCTGGCAGCGCGCGCGGCATCCGCGGCCGCCAGCATCGGCTCGTACGCGGTCAGCGGCGCGGTCACGAAGGTGGGGCAGAAGGAACCGACGCCGTGGCGGGCCAAGGTCGCGCACACGCGCCGCCACGCTGCCGCGTCCGCGGTGGCGAGGTCGACGTCCGCGACACCGTTGCACTGGATGTCGACGAATGCGGGGAGCAGCAGGGCATCACCGAGATCCAGGGCGCGATGCGGTGGGCTGCCCTCGCCGACCTCGGCGATCGTGTCCCCGTCGACGGCGACCCATCCCGGCGACGGCGTGCCCGGCGGGCACAGCGCCGACGACGCGAGGACCACCGTCACGCCGCGGCGTGCTCCCGTGAGAGCGCGAGCCGCAGACGCACCAAGCCCCACAGCGAGCGTGGGACGCGCCGCAGGATCGGCGTTCGGGACGGGCGCCGCTCCGACACCGTGACCGGGATCTCGGTGACGCGCATCCCGGCTCGCTCGACGCGGATCACGAGCTCGGTGTCGAAGAGGTCGGCGTCGAAGCGGCACCGCCGTGCCAGACCCTCGACGCGGGTCCGAGCCATCGCCTTCATGCCGTGCGTGTCGGAGACCCCGATCCGGAAGAGCAGGCGGAGGAGGGTCGTGAAGCCCCACGTCACGAACCGCCGCGGCCGCGACCGGCGATCGTGCGCGCCGGGCGCGCGCTTCGAGCCCACGACGATCGCGGGCGACGGCGCCTGCCCGAGCGCCGGCACGGCCGCCTCGAGGAAGCCGAGGTCGTAGTAGTCGACGTCGAAGTTGACGACGGCCTCGCCCGTCGCCTCCAGCAGGCCGAGGCGCAACGCCGCGCCGTAGTCGGCTTCGTCACGCGAGAGCGTGCGCACCTCGTCGTTCGCCGCGGCAAGCTCGTGCGCGAGCTCGGGCGTGCGGTCGCTCGAGCCGTTCTCCACGACGATCACCTCGAACGCATCACCGCGCGAGCGCAGCCCTGCGCACACGGCGTCGACGGACTCCTGGAGGAGCACCTCTTCGTTGTGTGCCGGCATCACGACCGAGATCTTCACGAGAGTCGCTGATCCGGGAACGGCAGACGCTCGGCGGGGACGGGCGCGGACGATCTGTCGGGCCTCGACGTGACCTCCCGGTACCGAGCCAGCGCGAGCCGCGCGAGTCGATCGACGACGGACCGGTTCTCGCGCACCGCCAGATCGACGTCGAGCGCGGGTCGACCGTCGGCACGCTGCACCACGGCGGGATGCATCGCGAAGCGCGGACCGAGGACGACTCGTGGCGGCGCGTCCCGCGCCGCGCTCCAGGCGAAGAGGAGGGCGAAGGCGTGGATCATCGCCGACTCCGGGTCGGGTTCGATCGGAGCGCCCCCGTCGGCCGGGCCGATCGAATGCGTCTGCTGGACGAGGCGGAGCGCCGCCAGGCCCGCGTCGGCCTCACGAGCGGCTTGCTCGAGCCAGGGCTTGAGCTCGGCGCGCATCGGGTCGTCGTCGGGCCAGCCGCGCGCGGCGTCGCGCAGGTCGGACAGCTCCTCGCGCAGCGAGGTCGCCGCGTCGACCCAGGCGCGCGTGTCGACCGTCTCCGCGAGCGCCTCGGCCAACCTGGCAGTCGGGAGCGTCTCCGGATCGGCGAGCGGACCGTCGCAGCAGGCCCGCGCGAGCGCGCGGAGCGACCGCGCGCGCGGGCCTCCGAGGGCGGCGATGGCTCGCTCCCACGCGGCGTCGGGCTCGTAGCCCCCGGGGTCGCCGAGGTACTCGGCTGCCGTCGCGAGCGCGACGAGCGACGCGCGCGGCTGGAGCATCGGATTGCACAGGACCCCGTCGACGACGTCGCTGAGCGAGGCGTCGCGCCCGCGGTACGCGCCCAGGTGCAGCTCGCGTTCCATCACGGCGTCGTTCACCGGGTAGTTGTCCCACAGCAGCAGCGGCCGGCCGCCGATCGCGTCCCGCCAGGCCCGCGCGTCGCGGCCGGTGATGGTCGGCGAGCACACGGTCGGGCCGGTCCAGAACACGTCGACGTCCGAGGGGAGCTCGGCCGCGAGGGTCGAGAGGTACGGGCTGGGCCTCGTGCCCACGTACTCGGTCGGCACGAGCGAGCAGCGGATCGAGCTGCCGGTGCGGTCTCCGAGCGCGCCCACCAGCCAGGCGGTCAGCTCGGCCTGCTCGGCGGCCAGACCCGGGCGGTTCGGGATGTCGTCGACCGCGAGCACGAGCCAGGTGACGCCCGCGTCCACCATGGCCCCGAGCTTGTCGAGCAGCGCCGCGCGGTCGGCAGGATCTCCGTAGTCGATGTCGAGCCCGGGCGAGACCGCGAACCCGAAGCACGTTCCGGCATCGTGGCAGCGGGTCGCGAGATCGGCGAGCTGCGCGAGCTCGTGCGCCGGATAGGGCTCGCGCCATCGGTCGCGATGACGGGGATCGCTCTTCGGCGCGTACACGTATGCGTTCATGCCGCGCGCCGCGAGGAAGTCGACGACCTCGAGACGCGCGTCGTGTGCCCATGGCGGTCCGTAGAACCCCTCGATCACGCCGCGCAGGGGAACCGGACGGGGCACGGCGGTAGGCTACGGCCTCCTTGTCGCCGGAGCGGCGACGTACGCACTGGGACGACGACGCGCACGTGCCCGATCTGCTTGCAGCCCACGCCGACGCGATGCCCGACGCGCCCGCCGTGATCGTCGACGCCGCGGGTGGTGGTCACCCGTCGGCAACGAGCTTCGCCGATCTGAACCGGATGGTGAACCGGCTCGCGAACGGCCTCGCGCAGCTCGGCGCGCGGCGCGGCGACCGGATCGTGTGGTGCGGTCCGAACTCGCTCGAGGTGATCGTCACGATCCACGCGGCGCGCAAGGCGGGGCTCGTGGCGGTCCCGCTGTCGTACCGCTTCAGCGCGGAGGAGATGGCCTACGTCGTCGACAACTCCGACGCGACCCTCGTGGTCGTCGACCGGGAGCAGGCGCACCTCCTGGCCGAGGTCTCGCACCACCTGCCGAAGGTGAAGGCGTTCGTCGTGTTCGGCGGTGACGGCCCCGCGGGCTTCCGCACCTGGGAGGACGTCGTCGCGGGCGCCTCCGATGCCGAGCCGCCCGACGCGCCCGACAGCGGCGCGGGCGGCTCGATGATCTACACGTCGGGCACGACGGGCAAGCCGAAGGGCGCGCTCCGCACCACCACCGACCCCGGGACGGTCTTCGCGCTGCTCGAGGAGCTCGGCCTGCGCTTCGGCGAGGAGGTGCACCTCACGACCGGGCCGCTGTACCACTCGGGGCCGCTGGCGTTCGCCTCGCTGGCGCACACGATGGCGGGTCCGGTGATCGTGCTGCGGAAGTTCGACGCCTCGGCGTGGCTCCGCCTCGTTGCCGAGCACCGCGTGACGACGACGTTCTCGGCACCCACACAGCTGAAGCGGATCGTCAGCCTCCCGCCCGGTGAGCTCGCGCGGGCGGACGTGTCGTCGATGCGGTGCCTGGTCGCCGACGCCGCACCCGTGCCGTACGCGCTCAAGCAGGAGATCGTCGAGAAGCTCGGGGACTGGTTCCTGTACGAGGTGTACGGATCGACCGAGCTCGGGATCGTCACCGTGCTGAAGCCGGAGGACCAGCTCCGCAAGCCCGGTTCGTGCGGGAAGACCTACGGGCCGATCGAGGTGCGCATCGTGCGCGACGACGGCACGGACGCGGACCTCGACGAGCCAGGAGAGCTCTTCATCCGCACGCGACTGGCCATGGACGGGTACCACCGCACGTCCGAGCAGCTCAGCGAGCTCGATGCGGGGGAGTGGAAGTCCGTCGGCGACGTGGCGTCGATGGATGCGGAGGGGTACCTGTCCATCCGCGACCGCAAGAAGGACATGATCATCTCCGGCGGCGTGAACATCTATCCCGCGGAGATCGAAGCGGTGCTGTACGCGCACCCGCAGGTCCTCGATGCCGCGGTGATCGGGATCCCCGACGAGGAGTGGGGCGAGTCCGTCTACGCGATCGTCCAGCCGAAGCCCGGCGAGACGATCTCCCTCGACGAGCTGCGGGGTTTCGTGGATGCGCGTGTCGGTCGGTACAAGCGGCCTCGCGCGTACGAGGTCCGTGAGGCGCTCCCGCGCACCGACTCGGGGAAGCTGCTGAAGCGCGTGCTGCGAGACGAGTTCTGGTCCGACCAGGCTCGCGCCATCTGATCCCCGCTGACCGTGGTGCGCACGCTCTCGGAGGCGGAGTCGAAGGGCGTGCTCGCCGCGTACGGCGTCCCGTGCGTCCCCGAGCGCGTCACCTCGGACGCGTCGGCCGCGGTCGCCGCGGCGCGCGAGCTCGGCCTGCCGGTCGTCGCGAAGCTCACCGGGCCTGCGGTCGCGCACAAGTCGGAGCGGGGTCTCGTCCGCCTGGGGCTGACCACCGAGGACGCGGTCGAGCGCGCCGCGACGGAGCTCCTCGCCGCGGCGCGGCCGGAGGACGGTGACGTCGGCGTGCTCGTCGCACCCATGGTGCACGGGAGCCGGGAGCTCATCGTGGGGGCCCATCGCGACCGGCAGTTCGGGGCGTGCGTCATGGTCGGTGTCGGAGGGGTGCTCGCGGAGGCCATCGCGGACGTGGCGTTCCGCCTGGTCCCTGTCACGACCGTCGACGCCGAGGAGATGCTCGACGACCTCGGCGGTCAGTCGCTGCTGGGTGCGGTGCGCGGCGACGCGCCCGTCGACCGCTCGGCCGTCGCCGAGATCCTGCTGGCGCTGTCGCGGCTCCTGGCGGAGCGCGCCGATGTCGCGAGCGTCGACGTGAACCCGCTGCTCGTTCAGCGCGACGGCTCGCCCGTGGCCGTCGACGCGCTCGTCGAGACGACGTCATGATCCCGGCGATCGCACCGGAGCGGTTCGCCGCGCTCTTCGAGCCGCGCGGTGTGCTCGTCGCGGGTGTGTCGAGCCATCCGGCGAAGTTCGGGTTCGTCGCGCTCCACAACATCCTCACGCAGGGGTACGAGGGTGCTGTGTTCGGGACGAACCTCGAGGGCGGGGAGGTGCTCGGCGTCCCGATGGTGCGCTCGGTCGACGAGCTTCCCACCGACGCGACGATCGACCTCGTCTTCGTGTGCACGCCGGCGAGCGCGAACGAAGCGCTGCTGCGCGCCGCAGCCGAGCGCGGCATCTCCGCGGCGTTCATCACGTCCGCGGGATACGGCGAGGCCGGTGACGACGGCCGACGCGCCGAGCAGCATCTCGTCGCGCTGGCCGAAGAGCTCGGCGTGCTGCTCGCCGGGCCGAACGGACAGGGTGTGGTGTCGACCCCGGTCGGTCTCTGTGCCCAGATCGTCGCGCCGTACCCACCTCCCGGGTCGATCGCCATCGCGAGCCAGTCGGGGAACTTCGTCTCGTCGTTCCAGAACTACGCACGCGCCGCCGGGGTCGGCGTCAGCCGTGCAGTGTCGGCCGGGAACGCCGCGGCCGTGACGATCGCCGACTACCTCGAGTACTACGCGCTCGATCCCCGGACGCGTGTGAGCCTGGCCTACGTCGAAGGCATCTCCGACGGCAGGGCGTTCTTCGAGCGGGCCCGCGGCGTCGCGCTGGAGAAGCCGCTCGTCCTCCTGAAGGGCGGGACCACGGAAGGCGGGCAGCGAGCCGCGGCATCGCACACCGGGGCACTGGCCGCGGACGAAGCCGTGTTCGACGGCATGTGCCGCCAGGCGAACGTGACGCGCGCCGCGAACGTGGAGGAGGCCTTCGACGCCGCCGCGGCCTTCGCCACCCAGCCGCTGCCGCGCGGGCCGCGTGTGGCGGTCGTGACGACTGCGGGAGGCTGGGGCGTCGTGACGGCCGACTCCATCGCCCGCTCCGAGCTCCAGCTCGTCGACCTCCCGGACGATCTCCGCGCCGCCATCGACGAGCGTCTGCCGCCGCGGTGGAGCCGCAACAATCCCGTCGATCTCGCCGGGGGCGAGACCCGCGACACGATCCCCGAGGTCCTCGAGCTCGTCGCCGGGCACCCGGACGTCGACGCCGTCGTGTACCTCGGCATCGGCATCCAGTCGAACCAGGCAGGTCTGCTGTGTGGCGGTCGGTTCTCGTCCGACGAGAGCGTGCAGCGCATCGTGGCGTACCACGAGCGCCAGGACCGGAGGTTCGCCGACGCGGCCGCCGAGGTCTCGGCGGCGAGCGGGAAGCCGGTGCTCACGGCGACCGAGCTCGCGGTGTGCGATCCCGAGAACGCGGGTCCCCGCGGGGTGCGCGACTCCGGCCGGTACTGCTTCCCGAGCGCACAGCGCGCGGTGCGCGCGCTCGAGCACCTGTGGCGGCACGCGCGTCATCGGCAGCGCCGAGGCATCTCGTGACACCGACGCGTACGTTCGCCCTGCTCCTCGTCGTGGCCAGCATCGGGTGCGCGGGAGTTGCGTTCGCGCGGGGCGACGACACGGCCGCGGCGCGTCCCGACCCGGAGCTGCACACCGCGCTCTGGTCGCCGCGCCGCGTGCCACAACCGATCGTGGACGCGGTCGGCGCGCAGCGGCTCCAGGGCGCGCTCGACGACGCGGTGGCCGTCGGCGGCATCGATTCGTGCTTCGTCGTCACCGAGGGAGGCGCGCCGCTCGCGCTCCATGGCGGCGACGAGCCGCTCATTCCCGCCTCGACGCAGAAGCTGCTCACGTCCGCGGTGGCGCTCGCGGTGCTCGGACCGAACGCCACGCTCGACACGCGTGCGGTCGCGGCCGAGGCGCCCCAGGGTGGCACGCTGCCGCGCCTCTTCCTGGTGGGAGGTGGCGACCCCTTGCTCATGACCCCGGAGGTCCAGGCCGAGCGCGAGCAGATCCCCGAGCTGCGCGGCACGCCGACGACGTCGCTGGCCTCGCTCGCCGACGCGATCGTCGCTGCCGGCGTCAAGCGGATCCCGCGTGGCGTCGCCGGCGACGACTCTCGCTACGAGGACCTCCGCTACCTCCCGGGTTGGGACGCCGACTACCGCACCGACGGGCAGGTCGGGCCGCTCGGCGCGCTCACGGTGAATGGCGGGTTCAGCGTGCTCCGGCCGCGGCCCGTCCCGGTCGACGATCCCGCGACGTTCGCGGCGCAGCAGCTCACGAGCCTGCTCGAGGCGCGCGGCGTCGACGTCGGCGCCGAGCCGGGCCACGAGACCGCGCCGGCGGGTGCGGTCGAGATCGCAAAGGTCTCGTCACCACCGCTGTCCGCGCTCGTGGGCGAGGACCTCAGCGCGAGCGACAACCTCGGCTCGGAGCTGCTGACGCGCGAGATCGGTCTGCGCGTCTCCCAGCAAGGCACCACGGTCGCCGGGACGCAGGCGATCAAGGCCAAGCTCGATGAGCTCGGCCTGCCCACCGCCAACGTGCAGCTCAACGACGGCTCCGGCCTCGACAAGGGCAACCGCGCGACTTGCCCGCTCCTCGCGTCGGTGATCGACCTCGGGCTCCGTCCCGAGTTCGCGCCGCTGCTCGACGGGCTCTCGATCGCAGGTCAGAGGGGGACGCTCGTCGACCAGCTCGACCCCGCGCTCGACGGCAAGGTGCGCGGGAAGACCGGCACGCTGCAGGGTGCGACCGCGCTGGCCGGGATAGTCGACGTGAAACGGCGACTCCGGTTCGCGTTCCTCGCCAACGGGGCGCTCGGGACGGAGAGCAACGAGATCGCGTTCCGAGGTCGCATCGTGGACATCATCGCGACGTTCCCGGACGCGCCGCCGGCGGACGAGCTCGTGCCTCGCCCGTAGACTCCCGACCCGTATGGCGGCCGACGACGCGCCCGCGCCCGCTTCCGCACCGCCGGGGGCGCCGCTCCCGCAGCTCGTGCTCGAGCTGCGCGACCTCGTGGTCACCTACATCAAGCAGGAGACCGTCGTCCCGCTGCGCCAGCTCGGCCGCTATGCCGGGTTCGGCATCGGTGGCGCGCTCCTGCTCGGCCTCGGCGTCGTCCTGCTGGGCGTCGGCGGGTTGCGTGCGCTCCAGACCGAGACGGGCGACACCTTCGCCGGCGACTGGTCGTGGGCGCCGTATCTGATCGTGTTCGCGGCGCTGCTCGTGGGCGGCGCACTGAGCTGGAAGGCGCGTCGCGGTTGGCGCGCGCGGAAGGAGGGCCGATGAGCCCGTCACGCACGACGCTACCGGTGACGCGAGCGGACATCGAGGCGAAGCTGCGCGAGATCCAGGGCGGCACCGAGGCCGGGGCAGACGCGGCGAGGGGCGCAGGCCTGGTCGCCGGCGTCGCGGTGCTCCTGCTCGCGGTGGTCGTCGCGTACCTCCTCGGCCGGCGCAGGGGTCGCAAGCGCCGCACGGTGGTCGAGATCCGGAGGGTGTGACGTGCCGTCGGTCGCGGACGTCGTCGCACGGCTCTCGACGACCGGCCTCCGCCGGGGCTTCCTCGAGGGCTCGCGTGGCTGGCTCTACGTGGGTCTCGCGGCGACGACCGTGCGCGTCCTGCGCCGCGTGCTCGCGGAGCCGGAGGTCGTCGAGCGGTTCGACCTGCGACCGGGCGAGGCGATCGAGATCAGGACCGTGCGCAAAGACGGCTGAGGCGAGCGGCCGCGGTGCACGTATCGTGCGCCGCAGCGAGCCGACCCGTGGAGCTGACCATCGCTGCCACCGGTACCCTGGGGTGCTCGTGAGAGTCGTGTTGCGCAACCCGCGCCGCGAGCTCGAGGTCCGGGGGCCGAAGACGGTGAGCGCGTTGCTCGCGGAGCTCGAGCTCAACCCGGAGTCCGTGCTCGTCATCGCCGGCGACGAGCTCGTCCCGAAGGACGCGCGCCTGCCCGACGCCGCCACGGTCGAGATCCGACCCGTCATGTCGGGCGGTGGGGCATGAAGTCATGAAGTGCCGGGCCTGTCGCGGGCCGGCGGTCATCGACGTGCGGCGGCACAACGCGGCGTTCTGCCGCGACCACTTCCTCGAGCACTGCCGCGACCAGGTGGGCCGAGCCCTGCGGAGCTACGAGATGATCGGCCAGGGCGACCGCGTGCTCGTCGCGGTGTCGGGTGGGAAGGACTCGCTGGCGCTCTGGGACATCCTCCCGGCGCTCGGCATCGAGGCCGACGGGCTCTACCTCGGGCTCGGCATCGGCGGGTACTCGGACGAGTCGGGTGCCTACGCGCGCGCGTACGCCGAGCGCACCGGTCGCAAGCTCCACGAGATCGACCTCGGCGCCGACGTCGGGTTCACGGTCCCGGGCGCAGCCGAGACGACGCGGCGCGCACCCTGCGGCGCGTGCGGTCTCTCGAAGCGCCATCTGCTCAACGAGTTCGCGATCGACCGCGGCTACGACGTCGTCGCGACCGGGCACAACCTCGACGACGAGGCCGCCGTCCTCCTCGGCAACGTGCTGCGGTGGGAGGCGCAGTATCTCGGTCGTCAGCACCCGGTGCTCCCCGCGGGCCCGGGCTTCGCTCGCAAGGTGAAGCCGCTCGTTCGCGTCGGTGAGCGCGAGACCGCGGCGTACTGCGTGCTGCGGGGCATCGACTACCAGGTCGAGGAGTGCCCCATGGCGGTCGGCAACCGTCACCTCGGGTACAAGGACGTGCTGAACGCGATCGAGGATCGCTCGCCGGGGACGAAGGCGGCGTTCCTGTTCGGGTTCCTCGAGCGCGCGCAGGACCGCTTCGCCGCTGACGTCGAGACGGAGCGCGCCGAGCTGCGGCCGTGCACGTCGTGCGGTGCGCCGACGCCCGGCGACGTGTGCGCCTTCTGCCGTCTCCGAGAGCGCGCCACCCGCGGGAGCTGATCGCACCGATGGACGCGACGTTCGGTGCGGGCGACCGGGTGCTGCTCGTGGACTCGAAGCGGCGGCGTCATCTCGTCACCCTCGAGGCCGGGGGTGAGTTCCATTCACACGCCGGCGTGCTGAAGCACGACGAGGTGATCGGTCGGGTCGAGGGCGTCACCGTGCGCACGAGCATGGGCGCTCGTCTCGTCGCGTTGCGCCCGACCCTTGCGGAGTACGTGCTCGAGATGCCGCGCGGTGCGCAGGTCATCTACCCGAAGGACCTCGGGCCGATCCTGGTGCTCGCCGACGTCTTCCCGGGCGCGCGTGTCCTCGAGTCGGGTGTGGGATCGGGCGCGCTGACGATGGCGCTGCTGCGCGCGGTCGGGGCCGCGGGCTCGGTCGTCGGCTACGAGGTCCGCGCGGACTTCGCTGCGAGGGCGCAGCGCAACGTGGAGGGGATGCTCGGAGCAGATGTGCCGTTGCACGTCGAGGTGCGCGACACCTACGCGGGCATCGACGAGGTCGGCCTCGACCGGCTGCTGCTCGATCTCCCCGAGCCCTGGCGCGTCGTCAAGCACGCCGCGGAGGCACTGCGCCCGGGCGGCATCCTGCTCGCGTATCTCCCGACGATCGGGCAGGTGGCGCAGCTGCGCGAAGAGCTCGACGCGTCAGCGTTCGGGATGGCGCAGACGCTGGAGGTGCTGCAGCGGAGCTGGCACGTCGACGGGCAGTCGGTGCGACCGGATCACCGGATGGTCGCGCACACCGGGTTCCTCACGACCGCGCGCCTGCTCGTGGCGGCCGAGTGACCGCGGCGAGTCTTCGCCGTCGTCTCAGTCGACCTCGATGAAGATGCACTCGCCGGGGCACTCCTCGGCGGACTCGATGACCGCCTCCTCCTGCCCGGACGGAACGTTCGCGAGGCCCTCGGCGCCGCCAGGATCGCTGAAGACCTTGGCGCCTTCCTTCACGTAGGCGAGCCCGTCGTCGAGCAGGGTGAACACGTCGGGCGCGATCTCCTCGCAGAGGCCGTCGCCGGTGCACAGGTCCTGATCGATCCAGACCTTCATCGGGGCTCTCCTCGGTCGGCCGACAAGGTGCCGGCGCTGCGGGCCGCGGGTGCGACGCGCGGCCAGCGTAGACGAGGTGGCTCGATTTTCCAAGTGGAGCCGGGGAAAATGTGGGCCCCAACGATGCCCAGGGGCCGTAGGGTCGCCGGTGTAGTGTCCGCGCGAGTCCCGGTCCCCGGGGGCGAGGAGGAGAGCCGGTCGTGGCGATGGAGCACGAGCGACGCCTCGCCGAGTACGAGCGGCAGGTCGGCGAGCTCCAGGCGCAGGTCAAGGGCCTGGAGGAAGAGGTCGTCGTCCTCCGCCGGCGCCTCCAGGACGCCCCGAAGCGGGTCCGCTCGCTCGAGGAGCGGCTCCTCGAGGCCAAGGGCCAGCTCGCCCAGGCCGTGTCCCAGAACGAGCGGCTCTCGGCGACCCTCCGGGAGGCGCGTGAGCACATCGCCGCTCTCCGTGAGGAGGTCGAGAAGCTCACGATGCCGCCGTCGGCGTACGGCACCTTCCTCGGCGCCAACGACGACGGGACCGTCGACATCTTCACCGCCGGCCGCAAGATGCGCGTCTCGGTGCACCCCGAGGTCGACGTCGACGAGCTCGAGCGCGGCCAGGAGGTCGCGCTCAACGAGTCGCTGAACGTCGTGCTCGCACGCGGTCTCGAGCTGTCGGGTGAGGTCGTCGTGATCAAGGAGCTGCTCGAGGACGAGCGACGTGTGCTCGTCGTCGGTCGGGCGGACGAAGAGCGCGTGTGCGAGCTCGCCGGCGCGCTCGTCGGCGCGCGTCTGCGCGCCGGCGACCACCTGCTCATGGACACCCGCTCCGGGCTCGTGGTCGAGCGACTGCCGCGCCCCGAGGTCGAGGAGCTCGTGCTCGAGGAGGTGCCGGACGTCACCTACGCGGACGTCGGCGGGCTCGACGAGCAGATCGAGGCGATCCGCGACGCGGTGGAGCTGCCGTACCTGTACTCGGAGCTCTTCCTCGAGCACCAGCTGCAACCGCCGAAGGGCATCCTCCTCTACGGTCCGCCGGGTTGCGGCAAGACGCTCATCGCGAAGGCCGTCGCGAACTCGCTCGCCAAGCGCGTCGCGGAGAAGACCGGCAACGCGTCGAGCCGCTCGTACTTCCTGAACATCAAGGGCCCCGAGCTGCTCAACAAGTACGTCGGCGAGACCGAGCGGCAGATCCGGCTGATCTTCCAGCGAGCCCGCGAGAAGTCCGAGGAAGGCGTGCCCGTCATCGTGTTCTTCGACGAGATGGACTCGCTGTTCCGGACGCGCGGCACCGGCATCTCGTCGGACATCGAGAGCACGATCGTGCCGCAGCTGCTCGCCGAGATCGACGGCGTCGAGAGCCTGAAGAACGTCATCGTCATCGGCGCGTCGAACCGCGAGGACCTGATCGACCCCGCCATCCTCCGGCCCGGTCGGCTCGACGTGAAGATCAAGATCGAGCGCCCCGACCAGGAGGCCGCCGCGCAGATCTTCGGCCAGTACCTCACCACCGCGCTCCCGCTCGCCGACGAGGAGACGAGCGCGCGCGGCGGCGCTCCCGGAGCGGTTGCCGCGATGATCGACGCGGCGGTCGAGCGCATGTACGCGATGGACGACGACAACCGCTTCCTCGAGGTGACGTACCAGAACGGCGACAAGGAGGTCCTGTTCTTCAAGGACTTCGCGTCCGGGGCGATGATCGAGAACATCGTGCGACGCGCCAAGAAGCTCGCCATCAAGCGACAGATCGACGGTGGCGCCAAGGGCATCTCGACCGAGGACCTCGTGGCGTCGATCATGCAGGAGTTCCGCGAGCACGAGGACCTGCCGAACACGACGAACCCGGACGACTGGGCGAAGATCTCGGGCAAGAAGGGCGAGCGGATCGTCTACGTGCGCACGCTCCTCGCCGAGGGCGAGGAGGCGACCGGCGGTCGTCAGATCGAGCGCGTCACGACCGGCCAGTACCTCTAGTGCACGAGGGGGGCAGTCTTCGCACGAGGGGGGCGGGCCCCCTCGTGGGCTCCCCCCGACGCGACCGCGCGCTGTCGTGCGTCTGTTGAACGCCGGCGAAGCCGGCGTTCGGCGAGCCGATCAGGGTCGCCAGTAGCCGATCACGGAGCGGGGCGCGGTGGTCACTGCGTCCTGTCCGTCGTGCTCGGGTGCGCCGAAGGTCGTCGTCACGGGGATCACGCCGCCCCAAGCGCCGTTGCCGAGGTCGTCCGGTTCCTCGATCGGCCCCCCGGTGCGGGCCTTCACGGACGCGGTCTCGATCGGCACCTCGACGACCGTGATCTGGAGGAGCTCGGCGTCGGTGGGAGGCCGCGCCTCGTCCGTGCGCCCGGGCACGACATGATCGACGAGGCACGCCATGGCGCGGCGCTTGTCGGCGAGATGCTCGAGGAGCCGGGGCGTCGCGACGATCACGACCGACCGGTAGTTCATCGACGTGTGGAACTGCGACCGGGCGAGCACCACGGCGTCGACGAGCGTGACGGTCACGCAGACGGGCGTGCCGTCCCCGAGGGCCCGGAGCAGCCGGCTGGCGACCGAGCCGTGCAGCAGGAGGCGGTCGCCCTCACGGCCGAACGCCATGGGGATCACGAACGGCTGCCCGTCGACCGTTATCCCCACGTGCGCGACGAGCGCCTCGTCGAGGATCGCGTTCGCGGTCGCGCGGCGGTAGTCGCCGCGCTCGCGCTTGCGTCGCACGGTCACGGCGGCGGTCTTCGTGAGCTCCTCGGACGGCATGCGCAGATGCTTCCGGGCTGCGTCCTGCGTCACAACCCGATTTCATCGGCCCGGAGCCGGGGCGGAGCGCCGGTAGGCTGGAGCGCGATGGCGGTCCCCAAGGTGTGCGGCATCGAGACGGAGTACGGCGTCGTGCTGCGCGGCGCGGCCGACGCGAACCCAGTGCTCGCCTCGTCGATGCTCATCAACGGCTACGTCGAGCACCACAAGGTCGGATGGGACTTCGAGGACGAGTCACCCGGTCGCGACGCCCGCGGCGTCTCCCGTGAAGGCGCGCAGCCACCCGAGATCGAGACGCACCTCGTCAACACCGTGCTCACGAACGGTGCGCGCTACTACGTCGACCATGCCCATCCCGAGTACTCGACGCCCGAGTGCTCGGACGCGCTCGAGCTCGTCGTGGCCGACAAGGCGGGGGAGCGCGTGCTCGCGCGGTCGATGCAGGCGGCGCGCCGGCTGCTCGAGCCCGGCCAGGAGGTCGTCGTCTACAAGAACAACTCGGACGGCAAGGGCAACAGCTACGGCACGCACGAGAACTACCTCGTGGACCGGGGTGTGCCGTTCGCGAACCTCGTCCGCCATCTGCTCCCGTGGTTCGTCACCCGTCAGGTGTTCACCGGGTCGGGGAAGGTGGGGTCCGAGAACGGAGCGACGCCCGTCGACTTCCAGCTGAGCCAGCGGGCCGACTTCTTCGAGGAGGAGGTCGGGCTCGAGACGACCTTGAAGCGGCCCATCGTGAACACGCGCGACGAGCCGCACGCCGACCCGCAGCTGTACCGGCGTCTGCACGTGATCGCAGGCGATGCGAACCTCTGCGAGGTCGCGACCTTCCTCAAGGTCGGGTCGATGGCCATCGTCCTCGCGATGATCGAGGACGACTTCTTCGAGGCCGTCGCCGGCACGAGCGGGCGCAAGGACTACACGATCGTGGGGCCGGTGCCCGCGATGCGGACGGTCTCGCACGACCCGACGTGCAAGGCGACGGTCGAGCTCGCCGACGGCGCGCGCATGACCGCGGTCGAGGTCCAGTGGGAGTACCTGCGGCTCGCGCAGAAGTACGCCGACGAGACCGGCCTCGAGGTCTGCGGCGGTGACCTCGTCGGCGGGCAGGTCCTCGCGCGGTGGGAGTCGGTGCTCGCGGCGCTCGAGACGGATCCGTCCGCGCTCGACGGACAGCTCGACTGGGTGACGAAGCTCGCGCTGCTCGACCTCCAGTACCACGACGTGCGCCCGGAGCGGTCGCTGTACGAGCGACTCGTCCGCGGTGGGAAGGTCGAGCGCCTCGTCACCGAGGACGAGGTCGTCCGCGCGACGACCGAGGCGCCGGTGAGCACCCGCGCCTGGTTCCGCGGCGGCTGCCTGGCACGCTGGCCCGACGCCGTGGTCGCGGCAAACTGGGACAGCATCATCCTCGACGTCGGCGGCGACCCCTTGAAGCGCATCCCGATGATGGAGCCGCTGCGGGGCTCGAAGGCGCACGTCGAGGACCTGTTCGCCAGCGTCTCGACCCCGGCCGAGCTCGTCGCCCGCCTCTCGTCCTGATCCCCCGAGGAGGTCAGCACCCCCGATGCCCGAGCAGCAGCGCAAGCAGCGATCCGCTCCGAAGGAGCGCGTCGAGGAGACCGACGAGGTCACGACCGCGCCGAGCGAGCGCGGCGAGAAGCTGAAGGGCGAGCTCGACGATCTCCTGGACGAGATCGACGAGGTGCTCGAAGAGAACGCAGAGGATTTTGTTAAGAGCTATGTCCAGAAAGGCGGCCAGTGAAGGTGGCGTCCGCGTAGCAAGTCGGACTGTCACACGTTCGTCGTAGGTTTTTGCGCATGAAGCGCTGTCCGGACTGTGGCGAGTGGAAGCCGTTGGATGAGTTCCCGCGCAACCGGCGCACCCGCGACGGTCGCCACGCGTACTGCAAGCCCTGTCACAACGCACGCTGTCGTGAAACGCGTGAGCGCCTCTACGGCGGATCGCGGCACTACCACCTACGTCGGCGCTACGGCTTCGGAGCCGCAGAAGTCGATGAGCTGATCGAGGGTCAGGGTGGTGTCTGTCCGATCTGCGGTCGGCCGGATCCTGAGCACGTCGACCATGATCACGTGACGGGAGTCGTCCGGGGCGTGTTGTGTTTCAACTGCAACGGGGGACTCGGGCAGTTCGGCGACGATCCGGTACGTCTGGTCGAGGCCGCGGCGTACATCGCGCGCACGACGTCGCCGGAGCTTGACCAGCAGGCACGAGCTCGTGCCGCTGCACTGCGGGCGGCCTGACACCCGCAAGTAGGCTGATCTGCCACATGAACGACTCGCCGCTGCCGTTCTTCGCGCCCGGGTCGGACCCGGGGTCTTCGTTCGCGGAGCTGCTCCGGCGCACGACCGCGCCCGCAGCCGTCCCGCCGGGCGCCGGCGCCGACGCCCTGATCCCCGAGATCAGGCACGGCACGACGGTCGTGGCGATCCGGTACGCCGGGGGAGTGGTGCTCGCCGGCGACCGCCGGGCAACCGCGGGCTTCACGATCGCGAGCCGGCGCATCGAGAAGGTGTTCCCGGCCGACGACACCTCGGGCGTGGCGATCGCGGGCGCCGCCGGCCCCGCGGTCGAGATGGTGCGCCTGTTCCAGACGCAGCTCGAGCACTACGAGAAGATCGAGGGGGAGGGGCTCTCGCTCGAGGGCAAGGCCAACCAGCTCGCGCTGCTCGTCCGCACGAACCTGCCGGCGGCCATGCAAGGCTTCATCGTCGTGCCGCTGTTCGCGGGCTATGACGCCCGGCGCGCGCGGGGGCGCGTGTTCAGCTTCGACGTCACCGGCGGGAAGTACGAGGAGCTCGACTTCCAGGCCAATGGCTCGGGCGGCGTCCACGCGCGCAACTGGATCAAGGCGCAATGGACGGAGCGGATCGAACGCGACGCGTGCGTCGACCTCGCGCTCCGTGCCCTGTTCGCCGCCGCCGACGAGGATGCCGCCACCGGCGGGCCCGACCTCGTGCGACGGATCTTCCCGACGGTCGCGACGATCGACGCCACCGGTTACAGCGCGATCGCCGACGATGTCATCGCCGAACGTGCCGAGGAGCAGCTCGGCGGCCGCGAGGAGGGGGCGGGGCTATGACCATGCCCTTCTACGTGTCGCCCGAGCAGGTGATGAAGGACCGGGCCGACTACGCGCGGAAGGGCATCGCACGCGGGCGCAGCCTGGCCGCCATGAGCGCGGTCGAGGGGATCGTCATCGTCGCCGAGAACCCCTCGCGCACGCTCTACAAGATCAGCGAGATCTACGACCGCATCGCCTTCGCCGGTGTCGGCAAGTACAACGAGTTCGAGATGCTGCGGATCGCCGGAGTCCGCCAGGCCGACCTCAAGGGCTACTCCTTCGCCCGCGAGGACGTGAACGCGCGTTCGCTCGCCAATGCATACGCGCAGACGCTCGGGCAGGTGTTCACGCACGAGATGAAGCCGTACGAGGTCGAGATCCTCGTCGCGCAGGTCGGTGCAGCTCCCGACGCCGACGAGCTCTTCCACATCCTCTACGACGGCACCGTGATGGACGAGGAGGGTTGCACCGTGCTCGGCGGACAGGCGGAGACGCTCGCCGAGGTGCTCGAGCAGCGATACCAGCGCGACATCAAGCGCGATGCGGCCGTGCAGCTCGGCGCCGAGGTGCTCGCGGGCGCCGAAGGCGGGCCGCTGGGCTCGGAGCAGCTTGAGGTCGCGTTCCTCGACCGCACCAAGGACCGGCGCGCGTTCGTGCGTCTCCGCGGCGCGGCGCTCGACGGCGCGCTCGGCCGCTCGTAGGCCTGCGTCAGGAGTCGATGACCCAGACCACGAGGGGGGCGAGGCCCGCGCTGGCGAGCAGCGCGACCGACACCCACAGCAGCCATCGTGGTCGCCGTCGCCGATCCTCCCCTGCGTGCCCCCACTCGGTGGGAGCGGCGAGCGTCACGTCGACCTCGGTGGCGAGGAGCACGAGGGACGCGTCGTCGAGCTGGTCCTCGGGCACCCAGACGTCGACCCGCGCCATGTCGCCGACCGTGAGCCCGTACGGTCCGTCGACGGCGCCGCGCAGCTGCACGTCGATACCCTCGGAGCGCAGG
This sequence comes from Acidimicrobiia bacterium, assembly GCA_036559825.1. Classification (GTDB taxonomy): domain Bacteria; phylum Actinomycetota; class Acidimicrobiia; order IMCC26256; family PALSA-555; genus DATBSK01. The sequence goes on from DATBSK010000020.1 coordinate 20,862, forward strand.
CGGGCCGCGATCAGGTGGGCAGCGAACGAGCCGCTCACCCAGGTCACCTGGCGCATCGGCACCACGGGAAAAAGGTTAGGTCCGTGCACGGCGGACGCCGATGGGCGAGTGCCATGATCGGGCCCGCACAAGGGGGGAGAGCAACGTGAGGAGCACCACCCGGATCGGGCTCGTCGGAGCGCTGAGCGCACTGTTCGTGCTCGGTGCCTCCGGTGCGGCAATCGCCGCGCCGCGAGCGGTGCCGACGAAGAAGTACGCGAAGACGGTCTGCGGCGCCTACACCGACCTGAAGAAGAAGGTGTCCGCGTTCACCGACAAGTACAACGCGGACACCTCGAGCGATCCGGCGACGTTCCAGACCGAGGTCGGCACGCTCACCCAGGGGCTGCTCGACGACATCACCGCGCTCGAGGCGCGGATCAAGAAGGTGTACCCGGACGTCGACGACGGGAAGAAGATCACCAAGCTCTTCGTGAAGAACTTCGACGAGATCACGGCCCAGATCTCCTCGGCGCTCAAGAAGTTCAAGGCCGCCGACCCGCGCGGCGTGTCCTTCCAGGCCGACGTCTCGACCTTCGAGGTCGCCGTCAACCTGCTCGACACGAAGACGTCGGATCCCTTCAGCAAGATCGACGACCAGGACCTCCTCGGAGCCCTCGACAAGGAGAAGTCCTGCAGCGACGTGGTCACGATCTACGGCCGCTGACCCCGGAACGAGTCGTCAGGAACGCCGCGGGCGGCCGGTACGCTGGCCCGGATGGAACGCCGGATCTTCGGGCTCGAGAACGAGTACGGCGTCACCTGCACCCTGCGCGGCCAGCGCCGCCTCAGCCCCGACGAGGTCGCCCGGTACCTCTTCCGCCGGGTCGTCTCGTGGGGGCGCTCGAGCAACGTCTTCCTCGAGAACGGGGCGCGGCTGTACCTCGACGTCGGCAGCCACCCCGAGTACGCGACGCCGGAGTGCGACTCGATCGCCGACCTCGTCGTCCACGACAAGGCGGGGGAGCGGATCCTCGAGGGGCTCGTCCGCAGCGCCGAGCAGCGCCTCCGCGAGGAGGGCATCCGCGGCGAGGTGTTCCTCTTCAAGAACAACACCGACTCGGCGGGCAACTCCTACGGCTGTCACGAGAACTACCTCGTCGAGCGTGACGGCGACTTCACGAAGTTCACCGACGTCCTGATCCCGTTCCTGGTCACCCGCCAGGTGTACGCGGGTGCGGGCAAGGTCCTGCAGACGGCTCGGGGCGCGATGTACTGCATCTCGCAGCGGGCCGAGCACATCTGGGAAGGCGTGTCGAGCGCGACCACGAGATCGCGTCCGATCATCAACACGCGCGACGAGCCCCACGCCGACGCGGAGCGGTTCCGGAGGCTGCACGTCATCGTCGGCGACTCGAACATGTCGGAGTACACGACCTTCCTGAAGCTCGGAACGTCGTCGATCCTGCTCCGCATGCTCGAGGAGGACTCGAGTCCCTGGCGCGACCTGTCACTCGAGAACCCGATCCGCGCGATCCGCGAGATCAGCCACGACATGACGTGCCGCCGCCGCATCCGCCTGGCGAACGGCCGCGAGCTGTCGGCCGTCGAGGTCCAGGCGGAGTACCTGAACCGCGCGCTCAAGTTCTCGAAGAAGCACGGGCTCACGCCGCTCGAGCAGCGCGCGCTCG
>DATBSK010000021.1:0-4788 GCA_036559825.1 Acidimicrobiia bacterium
CGGACGTCTCGCCTCGTACGACGAGCCGGGCCACCCCGTCGCGCACGAACACGACTGGCGGGCGAGGGACCTTGTTGTAGTTCGACGCCATCGAGTACCCGTACGCGCCCGTCGTCGGCGTCGCAAGGAGATCACCGACGTCGACCACCGCAGGGAACCGCGCGTCACCGACGATCACGTCGCCTTGCTCGCAGTGCTTGCCGACGACGGCGCCGCGCCGGGGCCGTGCCTCACCCATCCGCGCGGGCAGGTAGGCCTCGTAGCCCGCGCCGTACAGGACCGGGCGGGGGTTGTCGCTCATCCCGCCGTCGACCGCGACGTACGTGCCGATGCCCGGGATCTCCTTCACCGTGCCGACGCGGTACAGCGTGATGGCACAGGGCGCGACGATCGACCGGCCCGGCTCGACCATGACGCGCGGCGGGTCACCCAGTGACGCGGCGGCCCACGATCGCGCGACCGCGCCTGTGAGCGACTCGGCGTAGTCGGCCACCGAGAGCTCAGGATCCTCGGTCAGGTATCGCGCGCCGAGGCCCCCGCCGAGGTTCAGCTCCTCGATCACGACGCCGTCGGTGTCGCCGGCTTCGCGTGCGAGCGCCGCGAGACGCTCGACGGCACGGCCGTAGGCGTCGAGGCGGTAGATCTGCGATCCGATGTGGCAGTGGAAGCCGAGCAGGTGGAGCGAGGGCGTCTCGTGCACGCGCGTGACCGCGCGCAACGCGATCCCCTCGGCCAGCGTGAAGCCGAACTTCGACGCCTCGGTCCCGGTCTCGATGTACTCGTGTGTGTGTGCCTCGACGCCCGGGGTGACGCGTACGAGCACGTCGACGGGGTCCGTCCGCCCGCGGAGGAGCGCGTCGAGCCGGTCGAGCTCGGCCGTCGAGTCGACGACGATCCGACCGACACCCGCTTCGATCGCGGCGCGGAGCTCGTCCGCCGTCTTGTTGTTGCCGTGGAGCACGATCCGCTCCGGCGGAACGCCGGCGCGCAGGGCGACGAACGTCTCGCCGCCCGTGGCGCAGTCGACGTGCAGCCCCTCGTCGTGCGCGAGCCGTGCCATGGCGGTGCAGAGGAAGGCCTTCGAGGCGTAAGCGACGCGGTCGCGGCCGAAGTGCGTGACGTAGTCCCGCGCGCGACGCCGGATCTCGTCCTCGTCGTAGAGGAAGACGGGCGTCCCGAACTCAGCTGCGAGCGCCTCGAGATCGAGAACGCGCAGCGCGTCCGGCACGAGGGACGCGTCGAAGGGCGCGTCGGTCATCGTGCCGTCACTCGTCGTCGTCATCGTCGATGCGACGCATCTCGTCCGGCGCATGCACGCCGAGGAGGTCGAGCGCGTGCTTGAAGCCGAGGCGGCATGCCTCGGCGAGCCACAGCCGAGCTTGCGTGAGTGCGGCGTCCTCGGAGATGACGCGGCAGTCGCGGTAGAACGCGTGGAACCTCCCCGCGAACTCGCGGACCCAGGTCGTCACACGATGGGGCGCCCGCAGGCCGGCCGCTTCGGCGACGACATCCGGGTAGACAGCGAGCGAGCGCAGGAGGTCGAGCTCGCGATCGTGCACGAGCACCGCGAGGTCGGCATCGAGGACGGGGACGCGCGTGATCCCGTCCAGCGCCGCCTTCCGTCCGATGGATGCGATGCGCGCGTGCGCGTACTGCACGTAGTACACGGGGTTCTCCATCGACTGCGCGGTCACCACGTCGAGGTCGAAGGTCTGCGCGGTGTCGATTCCCTGGAGAAGAAAGGTGAGTCGGCACACGTCGGGTTCGACGTCGTCGAGGATGTCGGCCAGCGTCACGATGTTCCCGGCGCGGCGCGACATCCGCACGAGCTCCCCCCCGCGCTGCACCTTCACGAGCTGGCCGAGCACGACCTCGGGCTCGTCGGGACCGAACCCCAGGGCCTCGAGACCGGCCTGCAGGCTCTTCACCTGGCCGTGGTGGTCCGCGCCCCAGATGTCGATGAGGTGGTCCCAGCCGCGGGAGAACTTGTCGCGGTGGTACGCCAGGTCGTTGCAGAGGTACGTGGTGGAGCCGTCGGACTTCACGAGCACGCGGTCGCGCTGGTCACCGAACTCGGTGCTCCGTAGCCATGTCGCGCCCTCCGACTCGAACGTCGCCCCGCGCTCGCGCAGCTCGGCCAGCACCCCGTCGACCTCGCCGCGCTCGTGGAGCGTTCGCTCGGAGAACCACGTGTCGAAGTGCACCCCGATGCGCGCGAGGTCCACCTCGAGCTCCCGTACGACGTCCCGATAGCCCCACTCGCAGGCCTGCTCCTCGGTCACCGAGTCGCCGAGCTCTTCGCGCATCCGTCGTGCCATGTCGACGAGGTACTCGCCCTGGTAGCCGTCCTCGGGAGGCGGCCGTCCCTCGTAGCGCGCGAACAGCGATGCACCGAACGCGTCGAGCTGGCTCCCGGCGTCGTTGAGGTAGTACTCGCGGTGCACCTCGGCGCCCTGCGCCGCGAGCAGGTTCGCGAGCGCGTCGCCGACCGCGACCCACCGACCGCCGCCGGCGTGCAGCGGCCCGGTCGGGTTGGCCGACACGAACTCGAGGTTGACCCGGCGGCCCTGCAAGGAGCTGCCGTGCCCGTAACGATCACCGCGTGCGACCACGACTCGGAGCACCTCGTGCAACCACGTCGGTGAGAGGAACAGGTTGATGAACCCGGGCCCCGCGACTTCGGCGCGCGCGAGATGCGGCGGTGGGTCAGCCTCGATCGCGGCAACGAGCTCCTCGGCGACCTCGCGCGGCGCTCTCCCGGCCGGCTTGGCGACCTGGAGCGCGACGTTGGTCGTCCAGTCGCCGTGCTCGGGCTGCTTCGGCGGCTCGAGCGCCACGCCGCCTGCAGGCTCGGGGACACCGATCGTGGCCAGCGCGCGGCGCAGATGAGTAGCGAGCTGGTCACGCATAGGCGTCGCTTCGGAGCGTACCGGTCGTTCCGGCGCGTTCCCCGATCCATTGCGTGCGATGCAAGCGAGCAGCGATCCCTATCCTGGGAGGGATGGACGCCACCCCCGAGACCGGCGAGCCGCTGAAGCCCGAGGTGCTCGACGCCGCGGCGAACGCTCAGGGTCAGACCGGTCCCGGAGCGGACGACAACGAGCAGGTCACGCGGCCGACGAAGCTGATCCGGATCGCGTCGATGGTCCGCACGATGCTCGACGAGGTGCGCCGCGCTCCCCTCGACGACGCGGGGCGCCGCCGCCTGCGCGAGATCCACGAGAAGTCGCTCGACGAGCTCGAGAGCGTGCTGTCGCCGGAGCTCCAGCAGGAGCTCCAGGAGGTCGTGCTGCCCTTCACGTCGGACGCCCCGACCGAGTCGGAGCTGCGACTCGCCCAGGCGCAGCTCGTCGGCTGGCTCGAGGGGCTCTTCCACGGCATCCAGGCCACGTTGTTCACGCAGCAGGCGATGGCGCAGAGCCAGCTCGAGGAGGTCCGTCGCCGGCGCGCGCTCGAGGCCGCGCAGGGGGCGATGGGCGGTCCGCTGCCGGGCGCGAGCCCCGACGGCCCCAGCGGGTACCTGTAGTGGTGGAGCCGGTGACGGTCGGACTCTTCGACGACGGGTGGCACCCCGACGGATGGCGCGCACGCGTCGCCGAGCAGCAACCCGATTGGCCCGACGAGACCGCGCTCGCGGCCGCGCTCGAGGAGCTGCAGCGGATGCCTCCGCTCGTGTTCGCGGGCGAGGCGCGCAAGCTGCGCGAGCACCTCGCGGCAACGCAGGAGGGACGGGCCTTCCTCCTCGTCGCGGGCGACTGCGCCGAGTCCTTCCAGGCGTTCTCCGCCGACGCCATCCGCGACAAGCTGCGCGTGATCCTCCAGATGTCGGTCGTGCTCATGTACGGGTCGGGCGTGCCCACGGTGAAGGTCGGGCGCATCGCCGGCCAGTTCTCGAAGCCCCGGTCGGCCGCCACCGAGACACGTGATGGCGTCACCCTGCCGACCTTCCGAGGCGACACGGTCAACGACTTCGCCTTCGACGAGCGCGCCCGCCGCCCCGACCCGTCGCGTCTCGTGCGGGGCTACCACCAGAGCGCGGCGACCCTGAACCTCGTCCGGGCCTTCACCAAGGGCGGCTTCGCAGATCTCTCGCGGGTGCACGCGTGGAACCAGGAGTTCGTCGCCTCGAGCCCCGAGGGCCGGCGTTACGACGAGCTCGCCGCCGAGATCGACCGAGCGCTGCGGTTCATGCGTGCGTGCGGCATCGACCTCGAGACCGAGCTCCAGCTGCACGAGGTCGACGTCTGGACCGCGCACGAAGCGCTGCTGCTCGGCTACGAGGAGGCGCTGACCCGTCGCGACTCGATCAGCGGCGACTGGTACGACTGCTCCGCCCATCTCCTGTGGATCGGGGAGCGCACCCGCCGCATCGACGGCGCGCACGTCGAGTTCCTCTCGGGAGTGCACAACCCCGTCGCGGTGAAGCTGGGCCCGACCGCCACAGCCGAGGAGACGGTCGCGCTCTGCGAGCGGCTCGACCCCCGTCGTGCTCCCGGACGGCTCGTGCTCTTCTCGCGGATGGGCGCCGACCACGTCGCGGAGGCGCTCCCTCCCCTCCTCCGGGCCGTCAAGCTCCGTGGACACCCGGTCGTGTGGGCGTGCGACCCGATGCACGGCAACACGTTCCAGCACGAGAGCGGGGTCAAGACGCGGCGCTTCGACGACATCATGCGCGAGGTCCACGGGTTCTTCGCCGCGTGCGAGACCGCCGACGTCTGGCCCGGCGGCGTGCACATCGAGCTCACGGGTGACGACGTCACCGAGTGCCTGGGCGGGGGCGACGCCGTG
>DATBSK010000022.1:0-2836 GCA_036559825.1 Acidimicrobiia bacterium
CGCTGCGGGCCGGGATACCCGGCCCGCGGACACTCGCTCCGCTGCTGACGCCCGCGGAGCTTCAGCGCGTGTGCCACGCTCCCACCTCCATGCCCGAGCGCCCCGCACCCGTGCGCATCGCCGATCTCGCGAACCCGGTGCTCCCGCCGTCGGTCGTCGAGATGATGCAGGCCGTCGAGCCCCTCGCAGCGCACCTGTCGTTCACGCTCGACGGGGTGCTCGACGCGGCGCGAGCCGAGACCGGCCTCGACGAGCTCGGTGACGACTGGTTCCGCGAGCCCATGTCGCTCGTCCTCGGGGCGCTCGACACCGAGGCCGGGCTCTCCGCGCTGGGTCGCATGAGCGCCCACGGCCAGATGGCCGGGCACATGCGCAACCGTCTGCGGGTCGAGCACCTCGTCCGCGAGCACCCCGAGATCCTCGACGTCCCCGTCGAGCGCCCGATCTTCATCGTCGGCCAGCCGCGCACCGGGACGACGCACCTGCACAACCTCATGGCGGTCGACCCCGCGCTGCGGTCGCTGCAGTACTGGGAGAGCCTCGAGCCGGTGCTGTCCGATGCCGAGCAGGCCGCGGTCGAGGCCGGCGAGCCCGACCCGCGGCGCGAGCGCTGCGCCGCAGGACTGGCGGTGCTCCACGAGACGCTGCCGCACTTCAAGCGCATGCACGACATGACGGTCGACCACGTGCACGAGGAGATCCAGCTCCTCGCGCTCTCAGGCTCGACGATGCTCTTCGAGACGATGGGCGTGATGCCGTCGTGGCGCGATTGGTACCTCGCACACGACCAGACACCGTCGTACGGATACCTGAAGCGAGTGCTCCAGTGCTGCCAGTGGCTCCGCGGCGGTGATCGCTGGGTGCTGAAGTCGCCGCAGCACGTCGAGCAGATCCCCGCGTTGCTCGGTGTGTTCCCCGACGCGACCTTCGTCTTCACGCACCGTGATCCGGTGTCGGTGATCGCGTCGACGTCGACGATGATGAGCTACACCGCGCGCATGAGTCAGGAGAAACTGGACGCGCCGAAGATCGGGCACTACTGGGCGGACCGCGTCGAGACCATGCTGCGGGCCGGCATGCGCGACCACCACCTGCTCCCGACCGACCGTTCGATCGACGTGCGGTTCGACGAGTTCATGGCCGACGACCTCGCGATGGTCGAGCGCATCTACGCGGTCGCCGACCAGCCGTACACGACCGACGTGCGCCGGGCGATGGAGGGGTTCATGGCCGACCATCCCCGGGGCGTGCACGGAGGTGTCGTGTACGACCTCGCCGGCGACTTCGACCTCGATCCCGCCGAGCTGCGCGAGCGCCTCCGCGACTACACGGACGAGTACGCCATCACCCTCGAGTCCTGACCGGTCCTCTGAGTCAGCGGCGGACGTCGCCGAGCTTCACGACCTCGGTGGTGGGGCGGTCGGGGGTGGCCGTCGGGTAGAACCAGCGGAACCAGATCCGGCCGCGCGGATGGCCCTGGGTCGAGAGCCAGTTCGGGACGCCCGGGTCCTCGTGCGCGACGACGAGCGTCCACGAGTCGTCCTGCTCGTACACCGTCTGGGCGCCGTTGATCGTCACCTGCTCGTAGTCGTAGTTGTAGGTGTGGAGGAACTGGTTCCACAGGCAGCAGTTCCAGAACGCGCATTCGGGTGAGCGCCCGCGGATGACGAGAGCCTCGTCGGGCTCGAGGTCGAAGCTGCCCATCGCGTACGCGGCGTCGCCGGCCGCCCACCCGAAGGTCACCTGCTGCACCGGGTACGGCTCGTCGATGTGGTTCGGCTCGCCGAGCGCGAGCGGCACCATCTGTGCCTGGTCCTGCACCCAGGTGAGCGCGGCTCGGAAGCGGCGGGCGACGTCGGCATCGGTCAGGCGGACGGTGGTCGGCGGGTCGACCGCCTCGATGTGCCACTGGCACCGGTCGCCACGGAAGGGGTCGTTCAGGTAGTCGCGGGTGATCGCGACGACCGCATCGTCCTCGAGGGCCAGGAACGGGCCCTTCCACCCGTCCGGGCGCTCGCGCGCCAGCATCAGCTCGAACGTGCCGTCGGCCGCGATGTCGAGATGGTCCCGGTCGTTCACGGTGCCGACGATGCGCTCCGAGTAGTGCCCGTCGCGGGGACCGCCGTAGACCGTCAGCGAGAGGTAGACCGCGTCGCCGCGGCGGCCGCGCACCCGGTACGTGACGTCCGGGTCGATCGGCGCGTGCATGTAGTACGCGTCCGCGTTGTCACCACCCCACTTCTTGTACGGACCGACGATGTCGACGAAGCGCGGGTTCGCCGTGTCGGCCCACACCTGCGTGTCGAGCGCGACCTCCAGGATCGAGAAGATCCACTTGTAGCCCTCGAGCACGGATTGGTCGTCGCGCAGCGCGTTCGGTCCGTCGAAGAACCGGGCATCGAGGGTCTGGAGCGTGGCGAGGAGCTCGTGGACGACGGCGGTGGTCTCGTACTCGGAGGCGTTCGACATGCGCGGGGAGGCTACCGACCGCGGCCTCACTGCATCGTCGGCTCGCCCTCTTCCTCCTTGGCGGTGCCGGACACCACTTCCTCCTTGGCGGTGTCGGGCACCACTTCCTCCTTGGCGGTGTCGGGCACCACGGGCGGCATCGGCTCGACGCGGGTCGTCGTCGCCGTGTCGTCGTCGGCCTTCTCGGGCTCGGAGACGTCGACGATCGCGGTGGGCTCGTCACCGGCGACGGGAGGCGGCTCGTCGGGCGACGGCACGGACGTCACGACCGGCGTCCGGGCCGCGCGCCGGGTGGCGCCGCCCGCGCCCGCGGCCAGGCCGGCGAAGGTCATGACGAGCGCGGCCCCGCCCGCGGCGAGGAACGTCC
>DATBSK010000023.1:0-7113 GCA_036559825.1 Acidimicrobiia bacterium
CTCCGGCGCCGACGGCCTCGAGCGCGCCACCGCCGCCGTCCGATCTCGACGCTCCTCGGGAGTTACAGCAATCCCCTCCTGAGCAGGGCTCGCGTCGCGAACCAGCCGGGGATGGCGGGGACGTAGCTGACGGCAAGCTGGTGGGCGAGGACCGCGGCGGCGGTCGCGGACTCCGGGACGCCGAAGGCGGTGAGCATGCCGGCCAGGCCGATCGCCGACACGGCCGTGCCGCCCCCGGGGATGGGGACGAGCGACGCGATCGTCGAGATGCCGATGTTGAGCGCGAGCAGGGTCCAGAAGTTGACGCTCTGGCCGAACGCGGCGAGGCACGCGAGCAGCGATCCGGCGTAGAAGCACTGCGCGACGACGTTGCCGCCGATCATGAGGGCGAGCTTTCCCGGCGTCTTGACCGCGGCCCAGACCGTGAGCGCGGCTCGGGTGATGGCAGGGACGACTGCTCGCCGGATGCTCCGGATGCTGAACACGACCGCGATGGCGACGCCGATCAGGAAGACGGCGACGAGGCCGATGATCAGGATCTGGTCGGTGTCGATGTTGCCGAAGTCGATCTTGTCGGGCGCGAGCCAGATCGCCAGGAACAGCAGGCCGACCTGCACCGCGATCTCCGACACGCTGCTGAGCACGCCGCCGGTCGCGACGGCCGACGTGAGGTCGAGGCCCTGCTTCTGGAGGAAGCGCACCTGCATCGCCGCGTCCGCCGCAACCGGCACCGCCAGGTTCGAGAACGACATCGACGACTGGAGGAGCACCGACGGCCACAACCCGATGCGCGTCGGCACGGTGCCGAGGAACGCGATCGCGAACGCGGCGTCCGTGAGCATGCCGAGCACGAACGCGATCGCGACGTACTCCCAGCTCGCGTCGCGCACCGAGTTCCAGAAGTCTGCGGGGTCACCGATCCGGCTGAGCAGGAAGCCGACGGCGAGCAACGCGGCAACCGCCATGAGGATCGATCGCGGGTGCACGCGGTAGAGCTGTCGCAGCTCGGGGGGATCGCGACGCAGCATGCGGGCGCCGCGCTCCCGCAGCTCCCCGAGCGCACCTGCGTCCAGCTCGTCGCGCGTCGCGCCGGTCATGACCGGGGCCTGCAGGAGCGGCAGCGCATCGTCGAGCGCGTCGTCGCCGACGACCGCGCGCGCGGCGCGCAGCGATCGCTGCGGCCCGACGAGGGCACTCGTCGTGCCGAGCAGCTGGGCCACGTCACGGGCCATCGGCCCGCCCCCGGCGGTCGTGGACGCGGCCTCGAACCCGGTGATCACCGGCCGGCCCCGCTCCCCGACCACGACGTGACGGGCGTCGAGCGCGCCGTGCGCGACCCGCGCTGCGTGGAGCTCGGCGAGCTCCTGCCAGATGCGCCGGAGGAGCGCGTCCGTGACGCGTGACGTGCCGACGTCGGCGAGCAGCGGCCCGGCCGGGATCTCCTCGACCAGCAGGGCGAGCTCGCGATTCGCGCCCGCGACGACGACCCGGGGCGCGGCGACGCCGGCGTCGCGCGCGAGCAGCTCGACGTATGCCTCGTACTCGACCTGCTGCCGGCGGGTGGGGAACAGCGTGGGCGTGGTGTCGCGGTACGCGAGGTATCGCCACGCGCGGGCGATGAGCTGGGCATCGGCCTCGTCGCGGCCGAGCGCGGTCACGCGGACGCGGCCGTCATCCGTGTCACCGACGAACACGGCCCGGCCGACCGGCTGGTGGGCCGCCGGATGGAGGTCGGCCGCGACGATGCCCAGGTGCGCGAGCGCCCCGTGCACCTGGCCGACGGTCGGCCGGCGGTCGGGGGTGCCGAAGGCGAGGTGCACCGCCGCGGCGACACCCCAACCGAGGACGATCGCGCCGACGAGATCCGTCGGGTACGCGCGCCCGAGATACATCGCGCTCAGCGCGAGCAGCGCGACGAGCACCTGCCCGACGCGACGGACCGGACGGGTGAGGTGCGGCGAAGCGACGATGACCATCGCGACCGCGATCGCCACCCGGACGGTCGGGAAGCGCGGCGCGTTCGTCACGTCGAAGACGAGCTCGAACGCGCCGCTGAGCGACGTGCGTCCCCAGACGAACGCGAGGAGACGCCCGAAGAGCCATGCCGCGGCGCCCGCGACGAGCAGGTCCCGCGCGAGGCGCAGCCGCCGGACGAACAGCACCGTCACGGCGAGGAGCAGCACCGCCCAGAGGGCGAGCAGGTCGTAGAAGACGAGGAAGAACGTCTCCGCCGCTGCCGGGAGCGTGTTGAACCAGCGGACGACGGCGCGCTCGGTGGCGGTCGGGCTGTCCGCGTGGAACGCCAGGCCCGTGAGCACCGCTGCCGCGACGACGACCCGCACGGCATCGCTCGGTCGCCGACGCGTCGTGCCCCCCGAGCGCACGCGCACGGTCCGCCGCCGCAGCCGTGCGTACAGCCGGCGGATCACCCTCATCTCTATCGTTCGCTCGCTGCGTCGGCGGGATACCCGCCGCCGCGACGCTCGCTCACGCGCGGGCCTTCACCGCTTGGACCTCATCACGGTTGTCTAGCCTCCCGCCGTGACTGCGTCCGGCGCAGTGTCCGACGACGACGCGATCCGCGCGACCGAACGGTGGTTCGTGCGCCGTGGCCTGCCGCACTTCGTCTACCGGTTCCGCTCGTCACGCGACGTGTGGGTGGCGGTGGTCCCCGTCGTCCTCCTGCTGTTCGTGATCGAGATCGGCGTGCTCGCGCCGAACGAGGACTACCCGATCCTCGGGAGCATCGCCGCCGTCGTGGGCGGCGTCGCGGCACTGCTGGCGGTCTGGGCGGTCGTGAACCGGCTGCGCGGGCGGCGCTGGCTCGCGCGCCCCGACCGCGTCGGGCCGGTCGAGGTGCTCGTGTTCGTGCTCGGTCCCGCGCTCATCCCGCTCGCGTTCGGGGGGCAGTGGCGGTCGGCCATCGTGACCGCGGGCGTGAACCTCGCCGTGCTCGCGCTCGCATACCTCGAGCGGCGTTACGCCGTGGTGTCGCTCGCGACGTGGACGCTGCGGAACCTCGGCGACCGGTTGCGCACGGTCTCCGCCGTCATCATCCGGGCACTGCCGCTCCTCCTCATCGTCGTCGTGCTCGTCTTCTTCACGACCGAGACCTGGCAGATCGCCCACGACGTGCGCTGGCCCGTGCTCCTCATCGGCCTCTCCATCTTCATCGGTCTCTCGATCGCGTTCGCGGCCATCCGAGCACCGGAGCAGATCGGCGCGATCGAGGCCGACATGAGCGCCTCCGACGTCCGCGAGCTGGTCGCCGGCACGCCGTGCGCGCCGCTGGCCTCGCGCCGCTCGCGTGCGTCGGTGCCGCCGCTGTCGCCGAGCGAGCGACGCAACGTCCGCATGGTGGTCGTCGTGAGCGAGCTCACGCTGGTGACGGTGGTGAGTGGCGCAATGTTCCTCTTCCTCGTCGTGCTCGGTCTCGTCGTCGTGCCGGTGTCGCTGCAGGCGACCTGGATCGGCGCTCCGGCCGACGTCCTCTTCTCGTTCCACCTCTTCGACGAGCGGCTCGGCATGACGACCGAGCTGATCAAGGTCGCGGGCTTCGTCGCGGCGTTCTCGGCGCTGCAGTTCACCGTGTCGCTCCTGTCGGACCGCACCTACCAGGACGAGTTCCTCGGCGACCTGCGCGACGGCCTGCGCCAGGCGCTCGCGGTCCGCGCCGTCTACCTGGGGTCGGTGCTGCGGGCCTCGTGAGACGGTGTCGGGAGCCGGCCCTCGACGAGCAGGGGAAGGAGATCCTCCGGCGGCTGCGGCGGCGCGTACAGGAACCCCTGCGCGTACCGGCACCCGAGCTCCGTGAGCACGTCGTGCTGCAAGGGCGTCTCGACGCCCTCGGCGACGACCGCGAGCCCGAGCGTGTCGGCCATCAGCAGGATTGCCGACACGATCGCCGCCTCGCGGGGCTGACTGCCGATGCGGTGCACGAAGCTGCGGTCGATCTTGAGCCCGTCGAGCGGCATCCGGTTGAGGTAGCCGAGCGACGAGTGCTGCACGCCGAAGTCGTCGAGCACGATGCGCACGCCGATGTCCTTCAACGCCGCGAGCCGATCGGCGCACGCGACGGTGTCCTCGACGAGCGAGCTCTCCGTGATCTCGAGGGTGAGTCGCTCGGGCGCGATTCCCGTGCGGTCGAGCATCCGGTCGACGAGCGAGGGGAGCTCGGCCTGCTGGAGCTGGACGGCCGACACGTTGATCGCGACGCCGAGCCGCGACCTGCACACGATCTCGTGCCACCCCGCGAGCTGCTCCAGCCCCCGTTGGAGCACGCCGGCACCGATCGGCACGATGAGACCGGTCTCCTCGGCGAGGTCGATGAACGCGGCCGGCGCGACCGTCCCGCGCTGCGGGTGCTGCCAGCGCAGGAGCGCCTCGACCCCGACGATCTTGGCGTCCTGCGCCTGCTGCTCTGACGGGGTGCCGAGCGTGACGATCGGCTGGTACTCGAGCGTCAGCTCGTCGCGGTCGATCGCGTCGCGCAGCGCGCGTTCGATCTCGACGCGGGTGTGCACGCGCACGCGCACGGCATGGTCGAAGACCGCGACGCTGCCGCGCCCGACGTCCTTGGCCTCGTACATCGCGGCGTCCGCGTCGCGGAGCAGCGCCTCGGGATCGGTCGAACCTCGCGAGAGCGCGACGCCAGCGCTCGCAGTGCAGTGGACGCGGCGGTCAGCGACGTCGAACGGCACCTTGAGGCTGGCGCAGACCCGATGGGCGATCTCCACGAGCCCGTCGATGCCGTCGACGTCCTCGCACACGAGCACGAACTCGTCGCCGCCGAACCGCGCGATGGTGTCCGTCGCGCGAGCCGCGATCTGGAGCCGCACCGCCACCGACGTGAGGAGCGCGTCACCTGCGCCGTGACCGTGGGCGTCGTTGACGACCTTGAAGCGATCGAGGTCGAGGAAGATCACGCCGACCGCCGTGCCGCTGCGCTCGGCGCGCTCGAGCGCGTGGGTCAGGCGGTCGAAGAGCAGCGCCCGGTTGGGCAGCCCGGTGAGCCCGTCGTGCAGGGCCTGGTGCGCGATCCGTGCCTCGGCTTCCTTGCGCTCCGTGATGTCGCGCACGTTGACGACCAGGCCCTCGACCGCCGGGTCCGACAGCTGGTTCGTGTAGACGGCCTCGAGCCAGAGCCACGAGCCGTCGGCGTGCTGGGCACGCATCTCGATCGGCGGCTGCGGCCCTGGGGTCGCGGACGCGCGAGCGACGTGCGCGGCGACGGCGGCCCGGTCGTCCGGGTGGATGTGCTGAGCGAGGCGCGCGGCTTCCCGGTTCCCGGGCACGCTCAGCAGGGCCTCGATCCCGGGGCTGACGTAGCGGACGTGGCCCTCGCGATCGATCACCACGATCATGTCGGAGCTGTGCTGCACGAGGCTGCGGAACCACGCCTCGCTCGACTGCAGCGCCTCCGCGTAGGCGAGGGTCTCGGTGATGTCACGGGAGTTCGCGACGAGACCGCGGACGGCGGGGTCGCTCAGGAGGTTCGTCACCGTCACCTCGAGGGACCGGTACTCGCCGTCGTGCCGGCGATAGCGCGCGAGGAAGCGCTCGGTGGCGCCCGGGCGCATCGCGAGATCCATCACGAGGTCGCGGACCCGCGGCAGGTCGTCGGGGTGCAGGAAGACGTTCGTGCCCTCGATGTCGTTCTCGTACTGGTCGGGCTCGACACCGGCCGCGAAGCGGATCGTGGCGGGGCTCGCGTAGGTGATGCGTCCGTGGCGGTCCCACACGAGCATGAGCTCGGAGGCGTGCTGGACGAGCGCGCGGAAGCGCTGCTCGCTGAGCCGGAGCTCCTCCTCCGCGGTGCTGAGCGAACCGGTCGTCGCCACCCCCGCCTGCCTCCCTGGACTCGGCGTGCGTCCGCCCCGCCAAGTCCCCCGGTTGTGTCGACCTCCCACGAGCCGATCTGGAGCCCGTTTCCACGGCCTCGTTGGGCCGTCTGCCGACTACCCTGTCCCCAACGTGACTGCTGTCGCGTGGGGGTGCCGGTGACGTGCCGGGCACCGTGATCGTCGGCCTCCAGTGGGGCGACGAGGGCAAGGGCCGGTTCACCGACTACCTCGCCAAGGAGAGCGCGCTCTGCGTGCGCTACCAGGGCGGGCACAACGCCGGTCACACGATCGTCGTGGCCGGTGAGACGTTCGCCCTCCAGCTGGTCCCGAGCGGGGTGCTGTACCACCACGTCGTCCCCGTGATCGGCAACGGCGTGGTCGTCGACCCCGCGGTGCTCCTCCGCGAGATCGACACGCTCGAGGCCAAGGGCGTCGACACGAGCGCACTGCGAGTCTCGGGCAACGCGCACCTGATCATGCCCTACCACCAGGAGCTCGACCGCGTCACCGAGCGCTTCCTCGGGAAGAACAAGCTCGGGACGACCAAGCGCGGGATCGGCCCCGCGTACGCGGACAAGGCACTCCGCGTGGGGTTGCGGGTGCAGGACCTGCTCGATCCGAAGATCTTCCGCGAGAAGCTCGAGCTGGCGCTGCGCGAGAAGAACGGTGTGCTCGCGAAGGTCTACAACCGGCTCCCGCTCGACGCCGACGAGATCTGCGACACCTACCTGTCGATGGTGCCCCGTCTCGAGCCGCTCATCGCCGACACCGTGCACCTGGTCCACGAGGCGCTCGACGCGGGCCAGCACGTCCTCTTCGAGGGCGCGCAGGCGACGTACCTCGACCTCGATCAGGGGACGTATCCGTTCGTGACGTCGTCGAACCCGGTCGCGGGCGGCGTGTGCACGGGCGCGGGGGTCGGGCCGCGTGCGATCGAACGCGTCATCGGGGTCGCGAAGGCGTACGCGACGCGAGTCGGCAGCGGACCGTTCCCGACCGAGCTGCCAGAGGGCGACGCGGTCGGCGATCTCCTCGTCGAGCGCGGCATGGAGTTCGGGACGAACACCGGCCGGCGCCGGCGCCCGGGGTGGCTCGACCTCGTGATGCTCCGCCAGGCCGTGCGGCTCAACACCTGCACCGAGCTCGCGATCACGAAGCTCGACGTCCTCGCGCCACTCCACGAGATCAAGGTCTGTGTCGCGTACGAGGGCGAGGACGGCACGCGGTACGAGCACGTGCCGTACCACCAGTCCGTCCTGCACAAGGTGCG
>DATBSK010000024.1:0-8861 GCA_036559825.1 Acidimicrobiia bacterium
CATTCGAGGCCGCCAGAGCGGCCTCGAATGACCAAACAAGATGTTCCCGGCGCGTCGTCAGGGGTCGGCGCACCGGCCACCGGTAGCCTGGATCCGATGCGCGCCCGCCCGACGACGTCGACGTTCTGGGTCGAGACGCTCGGCTGCCCGAAGAACGCGGTCGACTCCGACAAGGTCGTGGCGTCGCTGCTCGCGGACGGGCTCCTGCCTGCGGCCGACGCCGGCGCCGCCGACCTCGTGGTCGTGAACACGTGCGCGTTCGTCGAAGACGCGCGCCGCGAGTCTGTGGAGGTGGCGCTCGCGCTCGCCGACCGCCGCAAGCCCGGTGCGCGGCTCGTCGTCACCGGCTGCATGGCCGAGCGCTACGGCGACGCCCTCGCCGAGGCGCTGCCCGAGGCCGACGCCGTCGTCGGGTTCCAGGGCGAGGGCGCGCTCGCCGCGGCGGCCGGCGTCCCCGTGCGGCTCGTCGGCGGTCGGCGCCCGACGGGAGTCCGCGACCTCCTCGAGCTGCCCCGCGCCCGCCCTTCGGCGCCGTGGGCATACCTGAAGGTCGCGGAGGGCTGCGACCGCGCCTGCGCGTTCTGCGCCATCCCGTCGTTCCGCGGCCGGCAGCGCTCCCGGCACCCCGATGCGATCGTCACCGAGGCGCGCGCCCTCGTGGAGGGCGGCGTGTCCGAGCTCGTGCTCGTGGCGCAGGATCTCGCGTGGTACGGGCGCGACGTGGGCGAGCCGGGTGCGCTCGCGCCGCTGTTGCGCCGCCTCGACGCCGAGCTCGCCCCCGACGGGCTCGCGAGCCAGCGACTGCTCTACCTCTACCCGAGCGAGGTGCACGACCCGCTCGTCGCGACCATGCTCGACACCCCGACCGTCGTGCCCTACCTCGACCTCTCTCTCCAGCACGCCGACCGCGCGCTGCTCGCCCGCATGAAGCGCTGGGGGAGCGGCGAGCGGTTCCTCGCCCTGATCGAGGACGTGCGTCGCCGCGAGCCCGACGCCGTCTTCCGGTCGTCGTTCATCGTGGGCTTCCCCGGCGAGTCGGAGGAGGCACACGACGCGCTGCTCGAGTTCCTCGACGGCGCCGCGCTCGAGTGGGCGGGCTTCTTCCCGTTCTCGCGCGAGGACGGCACCGTCGCCGCGGCGCTCGACGGTGTCGTGCCGCGCGAGCTCGTCGACCAGCGGCTGCGCGAGTGCGCCGAGGTGCAGACGCCGATCACCGAGGCCGCGCGCGACGCGCTCGTCGGCGCCGAGGTCGAGGTGACCGTCGAAGGCAGCGACGACGAGACCGGGGACGCGGTCGGGCGCACCCACCGCGAGGCGCCGGAGATCGACGGGCTTGTTCGGCTCGAGGGCGCGCACGCGCGGAGCGGATCGCGGGTGCGGGCCAAGGTCGTCGCGTCGGAGGGCATCGACCTACTCGCCGAGCCGATCGAGGTCGGGGCGTGAACCGGAGGCGCGAGCGCCTGACCGCGGGTGAGCGAACCGAGATCGCCCGGGAGCGCGCGGTCGAGCTCACCGAGGAGCTCAGCGAGCGGGCGCGACGCTTCGGGGAGACGGCGATCCGGACGCCCGCGAACCTCGTCACGCTGCTGCGACTGCTGTTCGCGGTCCCGGTGCTCGTCTGGATCCTCGACGAGCCGGTCGACAGCTGGGGGACGTTCGCGGGCTGGCTCGTGCTCTGGGTCACCGACTGGTTGGACGGGATCCTGGCTCGGCGCGACGGCACGACCCGGTCGGGTGCGTTCCTCGACCCGCTGGCCGACAAGATCCTGGCGATCGGCGGGTTCGTCGCACTCGCGATCCGTGGTGACTTCGCGTGGCTGCCCGTCGTGATCGTCATCGTCCGTGAGCTCTTCATCTCGGCGTACCGCGCCTACGAGGCACGTGAGGGCTACTCGCTGCCGGCACGGCCGCTCGGGAAGTGGAAGGCCAACCTTCAGTTCCTGGCGGTCGCGCTCGTGCTCTTCCCTCGGACGGAGGACATCCACTGGCTCCAGGACGTCGTGCTCTGGGTCGCCGTCGCTTGGTCGCTCGTCTCGGCTGTCGACCTCGTCGTCGCGTCCCGGCGCGGGGAGTGACGCATGCGATGTGACGTGCTCGCGATCGGCACGGAGCTCCTGCTCGGCCAGATCGTCGACACGAACAGCGCCTGGATCGGTGAGCAGCTGGCTGCGGCCGGGATCGACACCTACGAGCACCGCAAGGTCGGCGACAACCAGGCGCGGATGATCGGCGCGATGCGTGACCTGCTCCGTGGTGCGGACGCGCTGATCGTCTGCGGGGGCCTCGGGCCGACGCAGGACGACGTCACCCGCGAAGCCGTCGCCGAGCTCATGGGTGTCGAGCTCGAGCGACGCGAGGAGCTCGTGGAGCACATCGCATCGCTCTTCGGGCTGCGCGGCCGCGACATGCCCGCGAACAACCTGCGCCAAGCCGACATCCCGGTCGGCGGCGACGCGATCCCGAACCCGATCGGCACCGCGCCCGGTCTCCGGTGCGAGGTGGCGGCGCCCGACGGCACCAAGCGGGTCGTCTACGCCGTGCCCGGCGTGCCCTACGAGATGCAGCAGATGATCACCGACCACGTGCTGCCCGACCTGCTCGAGCGGTCCGGGGAACGGGCCGTGATCGTCTCGCGGTCCCTGAAGACGTGGGGCACCTCGGAGAGCGGCCTCGCGGAGATGATCGCCCACCGCGTTGACGTGCAGGGCAACCCGACGATCGCGTTCCTGGCCCGCGGGATCGAGGGCCTCTACGTCCGGCTCACCGCGAAGGCCCCGACCGAAGCCGAGGCGCGCGCGCTCATCGACGCCGAGGAGGCGGAGCTGCGACCGCTCATCGGCGAGCTCGTCTTCGCGGTCGACGACGAGACGATGGAGTCGGTCGTGCTCGATGCCTGCAGCGCGCGCGGCTGGTCGCTGGGGGTCGCCGAGTCGCTCACGGGGGGTCTCGTCGGCGCGCGGCTGGCGAGCGTGCCCGGAGCGAGCCACACGTTCCGGGGCTCGATCGCCTCGTACGCGACGCAGGTCAAGCGGTCGTTGCTCGGCGTCATCGCCGAGTCGGTCGTGTCGCGCGAGGCGGCGATCGAGATGGCCGACGGTGCCCGCACCGCGCTCGGGTGCGAGGTGGCCCTCTCGCTCACCGGCGTGGCGGGTCCCGACGAGCAGGACGGACAGCCTCCGGGGATGGTGTGGTTCGGGATCGCCGTCCCCGGTCATCCGACGGACGCGGTGACGGCCCGCCTGCCCGGCGACCGCGAGCGGGTGCGTCAGTTCTCCACCATCACGGGGCTGAACCTGCTGCGGATGCGCCTCGCCGCGCTGCCCTGATCGAGCGACGCGTGGCGGCGATCGCCCGCGCCTTCGTCGCCGTCGAGCCGCCGGACGCCGTGCGCGAGGCGATCAGCGAGCGCGTGCAGGCGCTCGATCGCGCCGGGCACGGGTCCTGGTTGCGGCTCAGCAGCACGTGGCACGTGACCCTGCAGTTCCTCGGGCGCGTCGAGGATGTCGACCCGCTCGTCGCCACGCTGGCGCGGGCGCTGCAGGGCGCCACCGGCCCGGTCGTGCAGCTGGGGGGTGGCGGCGCGTTCCCGCGTGCCCGGCACGGGACGGTGCTGTGGCTGGGGTTCGAGCGCGGCGCCGACGAGCTCACGGCGCTCGCGACGACCGTCGCCCTGGCCACCGAGAGCGTCGGGTTCGCCGGCGAGTCGCGGCGGTTCCGTCCCCACGTGACGCTCGCACGCACGAACCGGGCGAGGGACCTCCGCCGGCTCGTCGACGCGATCGGGGCCGCGCCCGTCGGGCCTCCCTGGCCTGTCGAGGCGGTGTCGCTCGTCTCGAGCGAGACGCGCGCGGACGGCCCTCGCTACACCGAGATCGAGCGCTTCGCGCTCGCGCCGGCGCGCTAGGAGATGGAGCGGAGGCGTGGCCGGACGGGCGCGGGCGTCAGCGCGGTGTCTCGGGGGCCGAGGCTGGCCAGCTCACGCAGGTGGTCGATCCGCTCGTCGAGCAGCAGCTCGCGGGCCAGCCGGCGGGTCGCCCGCGACGGCGATCCTCCCAGCGCCCGTGCCGGGAACTCGACCCACAGCGGCGCCGTGGACCGGCTCACGCGCCCGACCTGGCTCGTGTCCTCGTCCAGCTTCTCGAGCGCCCGCACGAGCGATGCGGGGTTGCGCGTGAAGCGGATCGCGGTCTCGTCGCGCTCGTACGCCTGGCCCGTGAGCGCCCACGTCTGGAGCCACTCCGCGAGCCTCGTCGGGAGCCAGCCGAGCAGGAGCGCGACGAGGCTGTCGGAGTCGCGCGCCGCGATCGCGCCGCCGGTGAGCGCGACGGTCCAGCTCGCCAGCGCGACGTCCCACGACCCCGTGCGGCTCACCTCGTAGGCGAGGATCGCCTCGAGCTCGTCGCGGGAGAGCTTCTCCACCAGACCGGTCGTCACCGCGACGATCGTCCGCTTCGGTCGGGTTCCCACGCCGAACGAGTTCGGGGCGGGCTGGTCGACGACGGCGAACCGCGGGACGGGGATGCCCGCGGCGATGGCGAGACCTTCGAGGAGGTTCCTGACCCGCGTGTGCTCGTCCGGGGCGGCGAGGTGCGCGCCCGTCTCCGCCAGGACGCGCCGCTCGAGACGGCGGCGCTGCGTCGGGATGCGGATCACCGCCAGGAGCAGGCCGACGACCGCCGAGACGACGACGATCACGGCCACGGCGATGCCGAAGATCTGGAGCGTCTCGGCGTCGTCGGGGAACACGCCGCCCTCGAACACCGCCCAGAGCACGATGCCGATGCCGACGGCGACGGCGGCGAGCGCCGTCGCGAGGCAGTAGTTGAGCGTCGCCAGCACGAGGAGCGTGGCGATCCGCCCCCGGTTCCTCGCCTCGTCCACCGCTCGGGAGTCTGGCAATGCTTGCTCCCGAACGGGTGTTCGGGTAGGGTCACACGCGTGTGATTCACCCTCTAGGGTGACTGTCACACCCCATCCGTACCGTGCCACCAGGGCGCTTCCCCCAAGCGCAGCCGACAGGACCAGGAGGACCAGGTGGAACGTCAGCAGGCACTCGACATGGCGCTCGGCCAGATCGAGAAGCAGTACGGCAAGGGCTCGATCATGAAGCTCGGTGAGCAGGGTCACGTCGGGGTCGCCGCGATCTCGACCGGCGCCCTCGCCCTCGACCTCGCTCTCGGCATCGGCGGGCTCCCCCGAGGCCGGGTCGTCGAGATCTACGGGCCGGAGTCGTCGGGGAAGTCCACGCTCGCGATGCACGTGGTCGCCGAGGCCCAGCGCAACGGCGGCGTCTGCGCGTACGTCGACGCCGAGCACGCGATGGACCCGGTGTACGCCGCCGCCATCGGGGTCAACGTCGACGAGCTGTACATCTCCCAGCCCGACACCGGTGAGCAGGCGCTCGAGATCGCGGACATGCTCATCCGCTCGGGTGCGCTCGACGTCATCGTCATCGACTCGGTCGCGGCACTCGTGCCCCGGGCGGAGATCGAGGGCGAGATGGGTGACGCGCACGTCGGTCTCCAGGCGCGCCTGATGAGCCAGGCGCTGCGCAAGCTCACCGCGAACCTCAACAAGTCGCGCACGATCTGCATCTTCATCAACCAGCTGCGGGAGAAGATCGGCGTGATGTTCGGCTCTCCCGAGACGACGCCGGGTGGCCGGGCGCTGAAGTTCTACTCGTCGGTGCGTCTCGACATCCGCCGGGTCGAGTCCATCAAGGACGGCGCGGAGATGATCGGGAACCGCACGCGCGTGAAGGTGGCCAAGAACAAGGTGGCGCCGCCGTTCAAGCTTGCCGAGTTCGACATCATGTACGGCCACGGCATCAGCCGTGAGGGCTCGCTGCTCGACGTCGGCGTCGACCTCGGCATCGTGAAGAAGTCGGGCGCGTGGTTCACCTACGAAGGCGAGCAGCTCGGCCAGGGCCGTGAGAACGCCAAGCAGTTCCTCCACGACAACGTCGACCTGATGGTCGAGATCATGGAGAAGATCCGCGTCACCGCCGGCATCGGCGACGACGAGGCGATCGACCTGACCGCCGGTCCCGACACCGACGACGTGGCCACCGACACGACCGAGGACGACGAGGTGACCGCCGACCAGTAACGAGCTCTCTCCCAGCAATGCCCCACAGCAACACCAGGCAACACACAGCGAATGCCCCGAGAGTGCCGGCGGGAGTTGCCCAGCTCCCGCCGGCACTTCTCCTTTTCCCGAGCATGTGACACCACAGCCGCTCTATGCGGCTCGCAGGTCACATGCTCGGGGGGTCGGGCGGGGCGCTCAGGTCAGGCCGCGCCCGAGGGCGGCGGCGCCGGCGACCGCCGACAGCGTGAGCACCGCGGGGCGCAGCCAGCCGCGGTCGACGTGGATGTGGAAGTGTCGGCTCAGCCAGACGCCCGTCACCATCACCGGCGCCAGCACGAGCGCGAAGAGCACCTGGTCGCCGTCGATCTCGCCGGCGGCGGTGTAGCCCACGAGCGAGAGCGCCGCGCTGGTCGCGAAGAAGGCGCCGAGCGTCGCCCGCGCCGTCGGGCCGGTTCGGTGCTGGAAGAGCAGCGCCACGGGCGGGCCGCCGACGGCGGTCGCGGTCCCGAACACGTTCGACGTGAAGCCGGCCGCCAGCGACGTCATGCGCGTCGTCGGCACAGGGGGCGAGAGCACGCTGAGCGCCACGCCCGACAGCGTCGTGACGGCGACGATCACGGTCAGCGTGCTGATGTCCGACACCTCGACGATCAACAGGCCGATGGCCGTCCCGGGGAGCGCACCCGCGAGCATCCAGGGGAGGGCGAGCCGATCGAGCGCGTGATGCTCGCGGACGAGCGTCGTGATCGCGAGCGGCACGGCGACGAGCACCAAGGTCGCCGGCAACGCCTCGGGGACGACGAGGGCGACGAAGGGTGCGGCCACGATGTTGAGGCCGACGCCGATCGATCCCTGCACGACGGAGCCGATGAGCACGGCCGTGGCCGCGACTAGGAGCTCCGACGCGCCCACGTCCATCGGGCGATCACCTCCATGGTGCGCTCGCTGCGACCGCACGATACGTGCGCCCGCGGCCGCTCGCGGCACGTCGCAGATCGCAGGGGGCGCACTCGTAGACTTGCTGCCCGTGACCCGGCGCTTCCACGTCCGCACCTTCGGGTGCCAGATGAACGAGCACGACTCCGAGCGCATCGCCGGCCTCCTCACTGCGCAAGGCATGGAGCCCGCGACCGACGTCGAGTCGGCCGACGTCGTCGTCCTGAACACCTGCTGCATCCGCGAGAACGCCGACAACAAGCTGTACGGCCAGCTGGGGCACCTGAAGTCGCTGAAGACGCGGCGGCCGCATCTCCAGATCGCGGTCGGTGGATGCCTCGCGCAGAAGGACCGCGAGCGGATCGTCGAACGTGCCGCGCACGTCGACGTGGTCTTCGGCACGCACAACCTGCACCGCGCGGCGGAGCTCCTCGACGAAGCCCGACGCGCCGACCGCCCGCTCGTCGAGATCGTCGAGGAGCACCGACCCGACGCCGCGTCGCTCGATGCCGAGCTGCCTGCGGCACGCGTCTCCGCCCACTCGGCGTGGGTGACGATCCAGATCGGCTGCGACAACTCGTGCACCTTCTGCATCGTGCCGATCGTGCGAGGGCCCGAGGTCAGCCGGCGGATGGGAGACGTCGTGCGTGAGGTCGAAGAGCTCGCGGCGCAGGGCGTCCGGGAGATCACGCTGCTCGGGCAGAACGTCAACTCCTACGGACGCGACCTCGGTGCAGGCCAGTGGAGCCCACGATTCGCCGACCTGCTGCGCGCGGTCGACTCCGTCGACGGGATCGAGCGGATCCGCTTCACGTCGCCCCACCCGAAGGATCTCCGTACCGACACGATCGGGGCGATGGCCGAGTGCGACTCCGTGTGCGAGCAGCTCCACCTCCCGCTGCAGGCCGGGAGCGACCGCACGCTGGCACGGATGCACCGCGGCTACACGCTGGAGCGCTATCTGGCGCGCCTCGAGGATGCGCGCGCCGCGATCCCCGACCTCGCCGTGACGACCGACCTCATCGTCGGCTTCCCCGGCGAGACCGACGACGATTTCGATCAGACGCTCGCTGCCATCGAGACCGCGCGGTTCGATGCCGCGTACACGTTCGTGTTCTCACCGCGCCCCGGCACCCCTGCTGCCGAGATGACCGCCGAGGCCGTTCCGTCCGACGTCGTGGCCGAGCGCATGACGCGACTGACCGAGGTCGTGGAGCGCCATGCCCTTGTCCGCAACGAGGCCCGGGTCGGGCGCGTCGAGGAGGTGCTCGTCGAGGGTGCGTCCAAGAAGGATCCCCAGCGCCGGTCGGGCCGTACGCGGCAGGGCAAGCTCGTCCACTTCGACGCGTCGGCGGCCGAGGCTCCCGCCGGTGCGCTGCTCGACGTGGCCGTCACGCACGCTGCGCCGCACTGGCTCGCGGGCGAGCTCGGGGTAACCCGGCGGGACGCGCCGGCGCGCACACGGATCCCCGTCACCGCAGCTTGACGGCGCCGCACCTCGCCCTCGTCGGGCCGACGGCATCGGGGAAGTCGGCGATCGCCATGGCGATCGCGGTCACGCTCGGCGACATCGAGATCGTGTCGATCGACTCGATGCAGGTGTACCGCGGGCTCGACATCGGGACGGCGAAGCCCACGGCGGAGGAACGCGCCCGCATCCCGCACCACATGATCGACGTCGCCGACCCGAGCGCCGACTGCTCCGTGGCCGAGTTCCAGACCCGAGCACGCGCGGCGATCGCGGAGATCGAAGCGAGGGGTCGGCGAGCCCTGCTCGTCGGTGGGACCGGCCTCTACGTGCAGGCAGTGGTCGACGATCTCCGGTTCCCGGGCGA